>JAJXPD010000286.1 GCA_021641325.1 Opitutales bacterium | reverse complement strand
GAGTACGCAGTCCTCAATACCTCCGACAACGTAATCAGCGGATACAATTTGCCGCCGTCCCTGCAAACCGCCGAAAACACCGAAACTTCGCTGACCTCGGCGACTGCGGGCGGAGACTACGAGTCGCTTGTGTCGAGCTTCGAAAAGGAGCTGATTGTGGAGGCTCTGAAACTCAAAAAAGGCAACGCCTCCGCCGCCGCCAAACACCTCGGCGCAACGCAGCGGGTAATCCTCTACAAAATCAAAAAACTCGGAATCAACCCCGAACTCTATAAGTAGACAACCCCGTTTGCGCGTTTCCGCGCGGGCGTGGGCGACTTTTGCGCGGGGCGTTTGCGTTTCTGGTTGCAATGCCTCTGCCGCCTGCTAAAATCGTCCGCATGTTTAAAGCTTTTAATTTTGCGGTTTGCGCGGGCGCGGCGGTTTTGTTGGCGGGGTGCGCGGCTTCTCCCAAGAAAGTCGTTTTTGTTTCGGGTAATTCAATCCACCTGTGGGGCGACCACGAGCACGCCATCATGTGCGAAGAACTCGTCGGCATGGTCAACGAGTCGATGGGCGGGAAAGTCCGCGCCGAATGGCTCGATACCGAAAAAACTCCCGACCTCTCCGCGCTCGCCGACGCCGACGCCATCGTGATTTCGACCGAGGGCGAGAAAAACCATCCGTTCGCCGGCAAAACCGACCTGCTCGAAAAACTCAACGACAAGGGCGTGAACATCGGCGCATTCCACTACACGCTCATGTTCGACTCTCCCGCCGACAACGCCGCGTTCGATTCGCTGATTGGCGGGCACTATCAAAATGGCTTTTCCTACAATCCGTTCTACGCCGCCGATTTCAGGCTCGGCTCGCACCCCGCGCTCAGCGGCGTCAAACCGTTTTCGATTTACGACGAGTGGCACTTCAACATAGCGTTCTCAAAAAACGCGGCGCAGAAAATCACGCCGCTGATTCAAACGCAGGTTCCAGACAAAATCCGCAAACGCCGCAGCGCGCCGAAATCGGTGCAGGCCGAGCTGGGGAAGGGCAGGTTCGAGACAATCGCGTGGGTTGTAGAAAACCCCAACGGCACGCGCGGCTTCGGAATCATGGGCGGGCACGTTCCGTGGACGCTCGCGCAAAAAGACTATCGGAAGCTCGTGCTGAACACGATTGCGTGGCTTGCCGAAATCGACATTCCCGAAAACGGCTACGACGCCTCCTTGCCGCCGTTTGAAAGCCTCGCCGCAAAAATTAAGAAGCCGAAACGCGGCGACTACGACTATTATATAAAGGATTGGCGCGACCTCGACGCCAAGTGGCGCGCTGAAAAATAGGAAATCTTTCTCGAAACAACAACAACAATCAGGAGGGAATCAAATTATGAGAATATCTGTTATTGAGGGCGGGCTGGCGGCTTTTGCGCTTTGCG
>JAJXPD010000285.1 GCA_021641325.1 Opitutales bacterium | reverse complement strand
AGCTTACCCCCACGCCGCCGCGGTACGCGCCGACGAGCGACAAGTTCGGGAACTTGCGCTCCGCTTCGTCGGCGGCTTCGAGAAATTCGCCGTAGCCCACGTTGTACTGCGGTATTGCGTGTTTGTGGAAGAAAAGTTTTTCGAAGACAGGCTCTCCCGAAACTCCGAGGATTTTCGACAGGTCTTCGAGCACGAGCTTTCTCATTTCGCTTTCGGGAAGCGTCGCGAGTTCGGGGTTGCGCGTTCCGCCGACGTAGTTTGTGAGCGTCGCAAATCCGTCGGGCGCGCGGTTCGGGAAGAGCGTGGAGACGTACAGCGAGCCTAAAATGTGCAGCTTTTCCGACGACGGCGTAAGCGCGCCGAAGCCGTCGAGCCTGTTTTTCACGGCGTCTTTCGGAAACCCCATTGTGTATGTCGCAACGGGCGCGTATTCGATTCTGTCGAGGGGCGCGAGGGCGGCGGCGAGGCTTCCCGCCGTCGGCAGATTCCGGATTTCCGCAGCGGGGACTGCTATTACGAGCGCGTCGTAGTTGTCGCAAATTTCCTCGTCTCCCGCCACCCATTCGACCTGCCAGCCGTTGCCGCCGAAGTCTATAGAAAGCGCTTTCGCGCCGCATTTGAGCGAGTCTCCGAGGTTGTCGGCAAGCCCCTTTGCGAGCGTTTCCATGCCGCCTTCGAATGAAATCGTCATGGGTTTGAAGAAGTTGCCCGCCGCGTTCTTTTCCTTCATGGACTTGATTGCCCCGCGTATTATCGAGCCGTATTTTTTCTCCAAATTCCAGAACGGCGGGAACGCGTATTTTGCCGAGAGCTTTTCGGGGCTTCCGCCGTATATGCCGCCCATGAACGGGTCTATTGCGTAGTCGAGCACGTCTTTGCCGAAGCGGTGCAAAATGAATTCCGCCATGCTCGGGTCTTCGGCGTCGAGCGGCTTTACGAACGGCTCGCAGAGAAGCCTGAGCTTGCCGAAGAACGAAAACAGCGGCGTTGTCAGCAGCGAGAGCGGCCCCATCGGCACCGCCTGCGGCTTGCCGTACTTTACAAAAAAGCGTTTCTTTGCGGCGG
This sequence comes from Opitutales bacterium, assembly GCA_021641325.1. Lineage (GTDB taxonomy): Bacteria > Verrucomicrobiota > Verrucomicrobiia > Opitutales > Intestinicryptomonadaceae > Merdousia. The sequence continues at coordinate 363 of JAJXPD010000285.1, read as the reverse complement.
GGTTCGTTGTTTCGAGCTTCGACTTGATTGCGAGCCTGTCGAGGAAGTCCAAAGTTTTTTTGCTTTGAACCATCACCGTGTTCGAGCCGCTTTCCGCCTTGAAGCCGTCCTTTGCGAACGTGCCGATTACGCCGCCCGCGCGCGCTTCGCGTTCGAGAACCGCGACGTCGAAGCCCCTGTCTTTGAGTTTCAGCGCGGCTGTCATGCCGCTGACGCCCGCGCCTATGACGATAGCTTTTTTATTGTCCATTGGTCATACTGAATTGGAAATCGGTATTTTTTGCAACATTTAAAAGCGCATAAAACTTCGATCCGCGCGGCGGCGACGCGCATTTCCCCCTGTTCCTGCGCGGGTTTCTGGGC
>JAJXPD010000284.1 GCA_021641325.1 Opitutales bacterium | reverse complement strand
AAAAAATTATTATTTGCAGCCGCAGTGCTCGCAGCCGCGGGCGCGGGCGTATATTTCGGATTTTTAGGGTCGTCGGAAGCCGCCGTACAATTCAAAACGGCAACAGCGCAGACGCGCGACGTCGTAAAGACAATAGACGCAACGGGCACTGTCGAACCCGAAGATCTGGTTGACGTAGCCGCCCGCGTTTCGGGCGAAATCATCGCGTTCGGAAAGGACAAGGACGGCAAGGAGGTCGATTACGGCTCGGAAATCCGCGAGGGCGACGTCATCGCGCTTATCGACGACCAAATCCAGCAGTCGAACTACCTCAGCGCGAACGCGAAGCTCGAAGCCGCAAAGGCGGCGCAGACGCAGGCGAACGCAAACCTCGTCGTGGCGCAAACCAACCTGCGTCAGGCTGAGCGCGACTGGAAACGCGCCGAGCGTCTGGGAGCGTCGGAAGCGCTCTCGCAGGCGTCGTACGACTCCTACCTTGCCGCGTGGGAAAAGGCGACCGCCGAAATCGACGTTGCAAAGGCTAAAATTTTGCAGGCAAACGCGGACGTCGTGCAGGCCGAGGCGAACATGAAAGAGGCAAAGCGCAACCTCGAATACTGCGTCATCAAAGCTCCCGTCAACGGCGTCGTCATCGACCGCAAGGTGAACGTGGGGCAGACGGTTGTTTCGAACATGAGCGCAAGCAGCCTGTTTTCCATCGCAAAAGACCTGCGCCGCATGGAGGTCTGGGCTTCGGTGAACGAAGCGGACATCGGCGGAATCCACAAGGGACAGCCCGTGTCGTTTACGGTTGATGCGTTCCCGTCGGAAAAATTCGCGGGCACAGTCGGGAAAATCCGCCTTAACGCCACGATGTCGCAAAACGTGGTGACGTACGTCGTGGAGGTTCTCACGGACAACTCCGACCTGAAACTTTTGCCCTATCTTTCGGCGAATCTGAGCTTCGAAACCGCCCGCAAAAACGGCGCGCTCGCCGTGCCGAACGCGGCTCTGCGCTTCTCTCCCGACGCAAAATACATCGCCGACGGCGAAGCCGCGCCCGAAAACTCGCGCTGCGTGTGGGTGCTTGCGGGCGAAAACAAAGTGCGCCCCGTGAAAGTCAAAACCCTTATCAACGACGGCGCGTGGACTGCGGTCGAAGCGTCGGAAATCAAGGCGGGCGACGTCCTCATAACGGGCGTCGAAACAGCCGCCGCAAAGTCCGCGGTGAGCACGCCGTTCATGCCGAAAATGCCGCAACGCAAAAAGGGCAACGCGCCCGCAAAAAAATGAGCCTGATTTCGCTTAAAAACATTCAAAAAACCTACTTCATGGGCGACATCTCGCTGCCCGTCTTGAAGGGCATTACCCTGAATGTGGAGCGCGGCGAAATGGTCGCGCTCACGGGGGTTTCGGGTTCGGGCAAAAGCACGCTGATGAACATTCTGGGCTGTCTCGACA
>JAJXPD010000109.1 GCA_021641325.1 Opitutales bacterium | reverse complement strand
TTTTCGTGTTCGCGTTCGTCGGCAAATGCTCGAAAAACGAATATTCGGCGCGGACCGATAAACTCCGGAATGAAGCCGAACGACACCAAGTCTTCGGGCTGAACCTTGTCTTTAAAAGACTTCTTTTTGCCGTCGACCTCCGACGCTTCGCCGCTTTCGTTGAAGCCCATGACCTTTTCGTCGGCGCGTCGGGCGATGATTTTGTCCAAGCCCACGAACGCCCCGCCGCAGATGAAAAGTATGTTGCGGGTGTTTACCCTGATGTACTCTTGGTCGGGGTGTTTTCTTCCGCCTTTCGGGGGAATGTTGCAGACCGTGCCTTCGAGTATTTTAAGGAGCGCCTGTTGGACGCCCTCGCCGCCGACGTCGCGCGTAATGGAAACGTTTTCCATTTTGCGGCAGATTTTGTCGATTTCGTCGATGTACACGATTCCGCATTCCGCGCGGGACACGTCGAAATCCGCCGCCCGCAGGAGGTTGAGGACTATGTTTTCGACGTCTTCGCCAACGTAGCCCGCCTCGGTTACATTTGTTGCGTCGCCGATTGCGAACGGCACGTTTAGCATTTTTGCGAGCGTGCGCGCCAAATACGTTTTGCCGCTGCCCGTAGGCCCTATGAGCAGCACGTTGCTCTTTTCGATTTCCACGTCCGCGAAATCGCCGTCGGCTTTCTCTTTGAGGATTTCCGATTTCAGGCGTTTGTAGTGGTTGTACACCGCAACGCTCAAAACCTTTTTCGCCTCGTCCTGCCCCACAACGTATTTGTCAAGCTCGGACTTCATTTCGGAGGGCTTGCGCACCTGAAAGTCGAGCGATTCCGCCATGTCTTTGCGCTTCGACTTGGCGTCTCGCAGGGCTATCGCGTTGTGGAGAACCTCGACGCACTGCGGGCAAATTGTCGCGCCGTTCGCGCCGGGGACAAGCTCGCCCACGACGTCAATCGGACGCCCGCAAAAACTGCATTTGTCTTTCATTACAACGCGTCGCGCTTTCTCTCGATTACCTTGTCGACGATGCCGTAAGCAACCGCCTCTTCGGCGGTCATGAAGAAGTCGCGGTCCGAGTCTTTTTCGATTTGCTCGACCGATTTCCCCGTGTCTTTCGAGAGGATTTCGTTAATTTTTTTGCGCCAGCGCAGAATTTCGTTCGCGGCGATTGAAATGTCGCGCGACTGCCCCGTCGCGCCGCCGTAGGGCTGGTGAATCATCACGCGCGAGTTGGGCAGCGAATACCGTTTGCCCTTTGTACCCGCCGCAAGAAGAATCGTCGCCATGCTCGCCGCCTGACCGACGCAGTAAGTCACCACGTCGCAGTGGAGGAACTTCATGGTGTCGTAAATCGCCATGCCCGCCGTTAGCGAGCCTCCGGGGCTGTTGATGTAGATGTGAATGTCCTTCTTTGCGTCCTCCATTTGGAGAAAGAGCAACTGGGCGATTACGGCATTGGCAACGCCGTCGGTGATAGGCGTGCCGATGAACACGATTCTGTCTTTCAGAAGGCGCGAATAGACGTCCCACGAACGCTCGGTTCTGCCGTCGCGTTCGAAAACCGTAGGTATATAATATTCTCCCATGTTTCCTTTGATGTGAAGTTTTAAATCGGCAAACGCGACTCCCCGTTAAACGGGAAAATCGCGTTTGGCAAAAAAGCGGGCGTTGTCGAACGCCAAATTACGCTTTAATCGAAACTTCCGCCTTGTCGGCGATGAAGTTGATGGCCTTTTGCAGAAGCGCGTCGGAGCGCAGGCGGTTTGCGCGCGCCCTGTCCTTCTGAATCTGCTTGATGAGGTCTTCGGGCTTTGTGTGCGTGCGCATGGATTCCTGCCAGAGCATGCGGCTCATGTCCTCGTTGTCGATTTTAAGGTCGTTTGCCTTTGCGACGCGGTTGAGGAAAATGCGCATTTTAGCCCTGCCTTCGGCTTCCTTGCCAGCGTTGTCGAAGAGGGATTCCTTGTTCTTTTCGATGTCTTCGCGAGAGGCGCCCTGCGAGAGCAGGCGCATCATCATTTCTTCGAGAATTGAGTGGCGTTCGTCTTCGACCGCGCTTTCGGGAAGCTTGAAATCGGTCTTTTCCATCAGCTGTTCGACGGCGAACTGGCGTTTGAGGATTTCGTTGTTCGACTTCTTTTCGTTCTCGATGCTTTCCTTAATCTTTTCGCGGAATTTTTCCTCGGAGTCCACGTCGAAAGACTTGAAGAATTCGGCGTCGAGCTTGGGCATTTCCTTTTCGCGAATGTCGAAGATTTCGACTTCGTACTGCGCGGTCTTGCCCGCGATTTTGTCGTTCTTGACGTCCTTCGGGAACTCGTGCGAGAGCGTTTTCTTTTCGCCCTTCTTCATGCCGACAATGCCCTGGACAACGCCCTGAATTCCGGGGGCTTCCTTGTTGCCCGCTTCCTCCCAAGTCGATTTCTGGTCGGCGTAGAGGGGCATTTCGGGGGCGAGTTCGTTTACCGACACGCCGTCGATTTTGCCCGCGTAGGAGAGGCGCACAAAGTCGCCCGCCTTGATTTCGCGGTCGACTTCGTTGTATTTCGCGCGCTGGTTGAGGTGGAATTTTACGGCGTTTTCGATTTCCTCGTCGGTGGCGTCGGTCTTTTCAAGCTCGACTTTCGTCGCGAGCGATTCGGGAAGCTTTACTTCGGGATAGATGTCGGCGGTAAATTCGAGCCGGAAGCCGCCGTCTTTTTCCTCGTTTTTGAGATCGACGACAGCGTATACGTCGAATTCCTTGATGTCGTTGAGCGCGTCGATTGCCTTGCCCGTGAGGGAGCGTTCGAGCTGCTCCTTGATGTCTTTGGCGTAGAGTTTTACGACCATGTTGACGGGAGCTTTTCCGGGGCGGAAGCCGGGGATTTTCGCGCTCTTTACAAAGTCCTTTACGACTTTATCGTTTTCTTCGGCGACCTGTTTTGCGTCGAACGAGAACGTAATCTTTTTGCGTGTATCGTTGATATTTTCTATATTTGTATTCATAATTATAAAATCCGTTTGGCGCAGCTGAAAGCGCGTTTTAAATTAAGGTTTCGATGATGGACTTAAAAAATCGAGCGTCAACAAAAAACACTCGCCCGCCGCCCGAAAAAGTGCCGAAGCCCGCGCCGCCTAATTTTCCACTTCCACAGCCGCGCCGTTTGCGCCCGAAAAATACTTTTTGAACGCAGCCCCCACGATTGGAGCCGCCGTTCTGCCGCCGCCCACGTCCCCAGGCTCTTCGCCCTCCACAATTACCGCCATCGCGACTTCGGGAGACTCCGCGGGGGCGAATGCAATCAGCCACGCGAGCGTCAGCGGGCGTCCGTTCACGCTGACCTGCGCCGTGCCCGACTTCGCCGCGACTTTCACCCCCGCGACGCGCGCGCGTTTCGACGTTCCGCGTTCGGTGGCGGCTACCATGCCCTCCAAGATTTTGTCGTACTGCGATTTTGTCAGCGGAATTTTCTCCGCCCCGTGGTACGCCGCGTCGGTTTTGCGGCGGGAGTCGTGAAGCATGGAGAGCTTTGTGCGGGTCTCGCCGCGCGCGAACGACGCCGCGAACGACGCCACTTGGAGCGGCGTGAAAAGCATGTAGCCCTGCCCTATCGAGGCGTTGGCGGTGTCGCCGTTCGTCCACGGGCCGTCGTATTTGCGGCGTTTGCGCTTGAATTCCGGGGTCGCGACAATCGTCCTGCGCCAAGACTCCTCTTTCAGCTCTATTCCCGTGGACTCGCCGAAGCCGAAGAGTTTTGCGGTGTCGGCTATCGACTCTATTCCCGCGTCGATTCCCGTTTCGTAAAAATAGACGTTGCAGCTGTGCGCGAGCGCGCCGACCAAATCGAGGTTTCCGTGCCCCCACCTGCTGTTGCACGGAAAAATGCGCGAGCCTACGCGGTAGCCGCCCGTGCAGGTTTTCACGGAGTTTTCGCCAATCGCGCCGCTGCGAAGCCCCGCCGTGGCGGTTACAACCTTGAATGTAGACCCGGGGGGGTACAGCCCCGACGTCGCGCGGTTGAGCCACGCGCCGCGCTCGGTGATTTCGCGGTCAACCTTGTGGGTGATGTATGGCGTGAGCATGTTCGGGTCGTAGCTCGGCCGCGAAACGAGCGCGAGCACTTCGCCCGAATTTACGTCGAGCATAACCGCCGCGCCCTTCCGCTCGCCGAAAGCCTCTTCTATAACCTGCTGGATTTCGATGTCGAGGGAGGTGAACACGTCGCCGCCCTTTGTGGGGGAAATGTCGAGCACGTTTTCGTACTTGTAGCCCGCGAGGTCGACAACCCAGATTTTCGCGCCGCTCGTGCCTGCAAGCTTGGAGTCGAACGCCGCCTCTATGCCCGAACGCCCGATGGTCGGGACAATCGCATAGGTGCGTAGATCGCTGCCGGGGATTTTCGAAATGTCGTCGTCGAAGTTGTTTGCCACATAGCCCAGCGCGTGCGAGGCGACGTCGCCGTAGGGGTAGTAGCGCGAAGTCCCCGTGTAAATCTGAATGGGCGAATCCACGGGAATGCGCTCCGCAAGAATCGCGTGCTCGCGCTCGGTGAGGTTGCGGACAAGCGGCAGGGGCAGAAGCTGCTTTTGGAGAAAGTGCTTATTGTAGTCGGCAATTCCAAGCGAATAGTTTGTGCCCAAGATTCCGTTAATCTGCGCAAGGTAGCCGTTTAGGACGTTAGAGCGGGCGCGTTCGGTAATTTCCGCGTAGTTCGGGCGGGCGTTCGAACCGACGGAGGCGAGTTTTGCAAGCTCGATTTTTTTCAGCTTGAAGTACTCTTCCCTGAACTCCTTGCGAATGTCGTTGAAATAGACGACGGCGGAAAATATCGGCTTGTTTGTCACAATCAGCCTGCCGTTTCTGTCGTAGATGTCGCCGCGCGTCCCGGGCTCGATAACGCGCCGCATGCTCTGCCGCCCGCCGCGCTCGACGTAAAAGTCGTACAAATAAATCTGCCTGTATCCGAGGGCGAAAATCAGCACGACGAACGCGAACGCAAACGCCCAGTAAAAGAACGGTATGCGCGGGTTCTTCTTCGAATATGTGCGTTCCGCCGCCATCAATCCTCCCCGTCTATCGACATTTCGATTCCCAAAAAGTTCGCAAGCGACACGGGCAAAACCGCGCAGAATTTGCCCGCAAACAGCAGAACCGCCGCCGAAAGCAGCGCGTCCGCCGACACCCTCGACGCGTATTCGAAAAATCCCCCGACGTCGCGCGGGAAAAGCAGCGCGTAGAAAAACACCAGAATTATGTTTGTTATTTCGGCGAGCGCGGTAATCGAAAACCAGTCGCCCGAACGGAAGCGGAAGCGCATTCCGTGGACGGCGAACGCCGCCGAAAGCCACAGCGCGGCGGTCAGCCCCGCGCGGACGCCGGTCGTCGACGAGCACAGAAACGCCGAAACCCCAACGACCGCTAGCATCGGGAGAAAGTCGAGGTAGAGCGCGGCGGGAATTATGAACAGCGCGGGCAGAACGAGGTACGCCGACGGCGCAAGCTCCGAATTGAAAGTGGACAGCACGAACAGGTATGCCGCATTCGTCAACAGGATTGTCAGCGCGCGCATGAGCATGGTCAGTCGAGCCTCGCGTCCGAAACGGGTATGAGCACCGCGACTTCCCGCAATGAGGCAAGTCCCCGCGGAAGGCGCACTTTGCCCGATTTGAATATGCCGTCGGGTTCGGTTTCAAGCGAGACTATCTCTCCTATGAGCACGCCCTCCGGAAACGAACCCGCAAGCGACGACGTCACGAGTTTCAGCGGCGACGACGCGCTTGCCGACAAGTCCGCGGGCGCGTCGAAAACCTCTCCCTGCGCGCTCTGCATCGAGACCGCGCCCGCGCCCTGATAGATTATGGGTCTGTCCTCGCCCGCAACGTGCGCCGCCATGCGGAATTTTCTGCTGCCGACAAGCTCCACGACGGACGTGTACGCGTCCGCCTTGACAACCCTGCCGACAACTCCGCCGCCGTAGACCACCGCGTAGCCCTCGCGGATTCCGTGGCGTTTCCCCTTGCGGATTGTGATGTGCTGCCACCATGCCGAAATGTCGCGGCGGCAGACGCGGGCGACCTCCGCCTTGAATTTCTCCTGCGAGGGCAGATTCAAAATGTTTTCGAGCCGCGAGACGCGGTTGCGCAGGGACTCGTTTTCGAGGAGTTTAAGCTCGTAGGCGGAGTTCAAACGCGCCAAGTCGCGCCCCGCTTCGATAAGCTCGCGCTTTGAGCGCGACGACAAGCTCCAAAACTTCTCCAAATCGCTCAGTTGCGACGGAATTGCGTCTATCGGAGCGCGGAACTCCTCGAACGCGCGTTCGGCGGAATTTCTGACGGCGGTCGGCGCAAACAGGCACGCAAGCACCGCGCAGGCAAAAATCGCGAGATTGCGCACCTCTGTAAACTTACGCAAACGCATTTTCCCCGCCGCCTTTTTTTGCTATGAATTTTCCTTCGTCCAGAAATCGTAGTTTTCGAGCACAGCCCCCGTGCCGTTTACGACCGCCCGAAGAGGGTTGTCGGCGACAAAACACGGCATGAGCGTGCTCGCCGAAATGCGGAGGTTGAGATTGCGGATTAACGCGCCGCCGCCCGAAAGCACTATGCCGCGCGTTGTAAGGTCTGCGCTAAGCTCCGGCTCTATTCTTTGAAGGACTTCGTGGATAACGTTGGTAATGGCGTTAAAGGGATCGGAAAGCGCCTCGCGGATTTCCTGCGAAGACACGTAGAGCGTCTTCGGAAGCCCCGACTGCGCGTCGCGCCCCTTGACCTCCCAGGTAAGCTCCTTGTCGAGCGGGAACGCCGAGCCTATGTTTATCTTGATTTCCTCCGCAGTGCGTTCGCCTATGATGAGGTTGTAGGCGCGTTTCATGTACTGGATAATGCAGTTGTCGAACTCGTCGCCGCCGATTCTTACGCTGCGCGAGCACACGACATTCGAAAGCGAAATCACCGCGACTTCCGTCGTGCCGCCGCCGATGTCCACAATCATGCTGGCGTTCGGCTCTTCGATGGGAAGCCCCACGCCGATTGCCGCCATCAAAGGCTCTTCTTGGAGGAGCACCGAACGCGCCCCCGCGCGGATTGCAGCCTCCTGCACGGCGCGTCTTTCGACGCCCGTAATGCCCGACGGCACCGCGATTACCACTTTCGGCTGAATGAAACTGAACTGCTTAGACGCCTTCTCGATGAAGTAGCGGAGCATGATTTCGGTAATTTCGTAGTCGGCGATTACGCCCACTTTCATGGGGCGGATTGCGGTGATGTTGCCGGGGGTTTTGCCGAGCATTTTCTTCGCCTTTTCGCCGACGGCAACCACCTTTTTGGAATTGCTGTAAATGGCGACGACGCTCGGCTCGCTCATCACGACGCCCGAATCTTTAAGATAGACGAGCGTATTAGCCGTGCCGAGGTCGATACCTATGCCGTTCGAGAGAAAACCTTTGATGCCTGACATAAAAATTTCCGATTTTTTTGCGATTTAATATAACGGTTGCGGCAATTTTTATATTGCCTATAAAAACCTATGTCGCTTAAAAATCGTTATTC
>JAJXPD010000283.1 GCA_021641325.1 Opitutales bacterium | reverse complement strand
GTTCTCGGCGGCTTTTATCTCATGGCGATTTTGGGCCCCGGACGCGCCGCGCCCGACACTTACGAATATGTAGACCCAAACGTTGAGGGAGAGGAAATTTTGAAGGCGTCGGAACGCTACGAAAAGGAGTTCGAAGCCGCCGCCGCCGCAAACGAACGCTCGGAAGAGGCGGTCGCGCTTCTCAAAAAATCCATCGCATATCAGGAGCAGTACATCGACAAGGCGAAGACCCTCAACCGCGCCCCCGCGCAGAGGCTCACCGCGCTCCGCACGCGTTTGCACGACGTAGAGGCGGCGCCGCTTGCCGAAACCGTCGCGCTTCTCGAAAAAAAAGCGGAATCCGCCGCAGAGTCCGACTACGCGCAGGCGGTCGAATTCTACAAGCAGGCGTACGACCTCCAATCGAAAATCAATGCCGAATATCCGCTTTCGAAATACAAGAACATCGAAAGGCGCGTTGTTTTCGACAGGCAGATTAAAATGTTGCAGGCAAAGCCGCTGTACCTCGAAACGCTCGAATTGGAGCGCAAGGCGGGGACGGCTCTCGAAGCAAACGACCTCCTTGCGGCGGAAAAATTTTTCGAGTCGGCAATAGACGCCATCACAAAGCTTCACTCGGAACACCCGTCGTCGATTTATACCGACTTCGCGCGGCTTCTCAAACTGGAATCCGACTTGCAGTCGCTGAGGTCTGGCGGATTCGCGCAGAAAATCGCAGACGACGAAAAAAAGGCGGCCGAACTCATCGCAAAGAAAGACTACATCGCCGCAGCCGACGCCTACTCCGACGCGCTCGAAAACCAGCGCTCCATAAACTCTCTCTACCCGAAAAGCAAGCACGCCTCCGAGGAAAAAGCGAGGGAGTTCGACAGGCTTAAAGCCGAAACGTACAGCCGCAAATATGCGGGCGAAATCGAGGCGCAGTCGGAGCTTCTGAAAAAGTCGCTCTCCGACGGAAACCTCGACGCGGTCGCGCAGGTTTCCGAAAACCTGATTAGAAAAATAGAGCACTTCGTGCAGGCGTTCCCCCAGAGCCGCCTGCTCTCCGACGAAACGCTTATGCGGGCGCGCTACATCAACTTTATCTCGCGCGACATCGTGAAAATCCGCGCGCTTATTATCCCGAACCTCGCCGACGCGGGGAACGGCGTGAAAATGCTGCGCACCGAGGTTTCGCAAAGGCTCTACGCGCTCGTCATGCAGGAGAATCCGAGCAGGTTTTCGGACAATCCAGACCGCCCCGTAGATTCGGCGACGGTCGAGGAGGCGGCCAGCTTTTGCACCCGCGCGGGCTGGGCCTTGGGCAAAAAGATTTCGCTCCCGGACGAGCAGACCTACCGAAGCGCGATTGGCTCTCTGCGCTATGCCGACATCGGCGAAATCTCTTGGAACTATTTTAACAGCAGCGGAACAACCCACCCGATTGCCACAAAGAAACCCAACGAC
>JAJXPD010000282.1 GCA_021641325.1 Opitutales bacterium | reverse complement strand
ATTTTAGTTTTTATTAAATCAAAAATACTAATATGATTTCCGCACCGCACAAATTCGTAAAATGCGCAGCATGCGTGCTTCTTGCCGCATTTTCCATCTCAGTCTCGCATGCCTCCGACAAGGCAATGCTCGACGCGTTCGTCGCAAAAGGGCTTTTGACGCCGCAGGAGGCGTCCGTGCTTGCAAAGGAATCGGCGGAAGTCGTCCGCTCCGTTGAATCGACAAAATCGCTGAAATTGAGCGCGCGCTTCCAGCTTCAATACGAGTGGATTGACGCCGAATCGTACAATCCATTCCGCGACTACGCGTGCTCGCAGGGCTTCATCGTGCGCAGGTTCTTCATTCAGGCGGACGCCGACCTCGGCGGAGGCTGGGACGCCCGCGTTTCCGTCGATATGGCGCGCTCGCGCATGAACAGCATTCTGACCGACACATACGTTTCGAAAAAAATAGACGCGCTCGACGGCCGCATTTTCCTCGGCTACATGAAACCGGGGTTTTCGGTCGAGGACATGTTTTCGTCGTTCGGGCTGAACGCAATCGAACGCTCGGCGGCAACAATGTACTGGACGGGAGCTGCGAACAACCGCAGGCTCGGCGTCGGCAACCGCTACATGGGTGTGCGCTGGAACGGCGACATCGGCGGCGGACTCTCGTACATGCTCGCAATCACCAACGCCTACCAGCTCTCGCCGACCGAACTCGACGAACTTTCATACCAGTATACCGACAACCACTTCGCATATTGGGCAAGCGTCCATTATAAAACTTCGGGCGACGATTGGAGCTTCAAAACGGGCGTTTACACCGCTTATTCGAGCGACGCAAATTACAACATGGGCGCGACAGGCTCTGCATCGATTCTCTCGCTCAACCCGTACTTCGTCGCAGAGTGCGGCGGATTGCGGCTGTGGGGCGACTTCCTTGCATCGGGGGTAGCCGACGGCAAAAAAGTCGGCGGCAACTATACTCAGGCAAATCCGTACGGACTGAACTTTTCGGTCGAATACCGCTTCGCCGCGGGCGAATTCGGGGAAATCGCGCCGACATTCAGATACTCGTGGGTCAATACCGACGGCAGGGGCTTGCGGATAGTCGACGCACAGCGGCAGTCGAAAAACATAGGCAAACTGTATAATAGCGTGCAGGAATTCTACGTCGGACTTAATTGGTATCTGCGCGGCGATAATTTGAAATTCCAACTCGGCTACGATTATTTGCAATATTCGGGCGGCGGCTTCGCAGACTCTTCGTCAATCCGCGTGCAAATGCAAATGAAATTGTAGCCCAACCGTGCTGAAACAGGGCGGACGCAAAACAATCAGCGCTGCGAACATGGCGCAAACGAACAAGCCAAACATCGAAAGAGCATGTCGGAATATAACAATAAGAGCAGCTCAACTCCAAAAACACCGACAATAAAAATTCGGATAAAAAACTTTACAAACGGCAGTAA
>JAJXPD010000281.1 GCA_021641325.1 Opitutales bacterium | reverse complement strand
TGGGAATACTCCTATTCCAAAAATCACAACAGAAGATGGAGATTACATAATTGAACTTCTGAACGATGAAACTCAAATTTAAGCATCAAAAATTTCAGGCGGATGCGGCAAAAGCGGTTTGTGATGTTTTTGCGGGGCAGCCTCGTGTTGTTTCCACTTATCAGATAGACCCTGGGCGCGACGGGCGGCAGGGGAAAATCCGCAATGTGCTGTTCACGGGGTTTGCAAACAACAGGCTAATTCCCGCGCTTACAGATGCGGTTTTGTTAAAAAACATCAACCGCATTCAGCACGAGCAGATGATAAAGCCCTCCGACAAAATCGAGGGCGTCGGGATAAATCTGACCGTTGAAATGGAAACTGGCGTAGGCAAAACCTACACCTACATAAAAACCATTTACGAGCTAAACAAGCTTTACGGCTGGAGCAAATTCATAATAGTAGTGCCGTCGGTTGCAATCCGCGAGGGCGTGTATAAGTCGTTCTCGGTAACGGCTGAGCATTTCAAAGAAGAATACGGCAAACAAATCCGCTTTTTCATCTACAATTCGGGCAACCTGCAAAACATTTCGCAATTTGCAAGCGACAGCTCCATAAACGCAATGATAATAAATTCGCAGGCGTTCAACGCAAAAGGCAAAGACGCCCGCCGCATCAGAATGGAGCTTGACGAATTCAACAGCCGCCGCCCGATAGACGTCATAGCCAAGACAAATCCCATTTTGATAATAGACGAGCCGCAATCGGTTGAGGGAAAGACAACAAAGGAATCGCTAAAAGACTTCAATCCGCTCTTCACGTTGCGCTACTCGGCAACGCACAAAAAGGACAGCATCTACAATATGGTTTACAGGCTCGACGCAATCGACGCCTACAATCAAAAACTTGTAAAGAAAATCGCGGTAAAGGGAATTTCGCAAAGCACGACAACAGGCACTTCGGGCTACTTGTATTTGCAGGGGATAATTCTTTCGCCCAGCAAACCGCCGCGCGCAAAGCTTGAATTCGACATAAAGGGCGCGGACAAAATCCGCAGAACAACAAAGATTTTCGACCAAGGCGACGACGTTTTCGCCTCTTCAAAAGAGCTCGACGAATACAAAGACCGCTACGTTATAAAAACTATCGACGGCAGGGACAATTCCGTAGAGCTATTAAACGGCACAAAGCTTTTTGTGGGCGACGTTATAGGCGCGGTAGACGAAGACCAGCTGCGCCGCATTCAGATTCGCGAGACGATAATTTCGCACCTCGAACGCGAGCGCGAGCTTTTCAAAAAGGGCATAAAAGTGTTGTCGCTTTTCTTTATCGACCAAGTTGCCCACTACAAGGTTTACAACGACAAAAACGAGGCCTGCAACGGCGAGTTTGCCGACATTTTCGAGGAGGAATACGCAAGCGTAGTTCAAGACTTTCTCGACGATTTGGCGGTTTACCAAGATTACAAAAACTACCTAAAAG
>JAJXPD010000108.1:334-7611 GCA_021641325.1 Opitutales bacterium | reverse complement strand
CTTATATATATGGTGTTGTGCCTTCCGTTTCTTTTGACGGCATGCAATTCTTTCGAAAAAAAGCCCGAACTTGCGACCACATTGGCGACATTCAACCTGCGCCTCGCGCCCAAGCCAGACTCGAGCATCTCGTATATGTGGCAGGACAGGAAGGACTCCGTGGGGAGGCTCGTCCTCGCCCACAATTTCGACATTTTCGGCACTCAGGAGGGCTTCAAACACCAGCTCGACTACATCGCAAAAACCACGGGCTACAAGTATTTCGGGGCGGGACGCGACGACGGGAAATCGGGCGGCGAGCACGCCGCGATATTCTACAACCCCGCGCGTTTCGAAGTTCTCGACAGCGGAGACTTCTGGTTCGCCGAAACGCCCGACAAACCCGTCAAGGGCTGGGACGCCATGTGCAAGCGCGTCTGCACTTGGGGCAAATTTCGCGACAAGCTCACGGGGGCGCAGCTCTACTTTTTCAGCCTGCATTTCGACCACGTCGGGAAAGTCGCGCGGACGGAATCGGCCAAGCTTCTACTGAAAAAGGCGCGCGAAATCGCGAAGGACGCGCCCGCAGTCTGCGTGGGCGACTTCAACGCGCTCGAATCCGACGAACCCATGAAAATTATCCTCTCCGACGGGCTTCTGCTCGACTCGCGCAAGCTCTCCAAGACACAGCCCTACGGGCCGAACGGCACATATCACAATTTTACGGGAACTCCCCTCTTCGACAGGATAGACTACATTTTGACGACAAAGGGAATAGACATTCTCTCCTACGAAGTCGTATCCGACAAGGCGTGCGGCTTCGACGCAAAAAAGCGGGCAAACCCCAAGGCGAAAATCCCCGAATACCCCTCCGACCACTTCCCCGTGGCGGTCAAGGCAATCATAAAATAGCAAACGCAAAAAGCTCCCGCGCGAACGGGAGCTTTTTTGTTTCGGCAATTCGCAAGCGGCATTCGAAAGGCGGCGGGGCAATCAGCATGCCGCCGTCGCGCCGCGCGGAAACGCTACGCGTCGCCGTTTCTGATTTCCTCCGCCGCCGCCTTGACGTTGTGGCGCACGATTATGCTGTGCTTCATGTAGATTACGTCTTCGGCAATGTTCGTGCAAAGGTCGGCGATGCGCTCGAAGCACTTCGAGACAAGCAGGTAGTTGATTTCCGCCATCGCGGTTTCGGGGGCGGACTTCACGCCGCGCTCGACCGCGCCGTAGCACCTGCGGTTTTCGGAGTCCACAATTTCGTCGTCCTCGCAGACGCCGATTGCGAGAAGCTCGTCGCCCCTGAGGAACGCGTCGATGCTGCTTCTGAGCATGTAGATTGTGCGCGACGCCATTTTGTCCAAGTCGAAGGGAATTTCGATTTTCGGCTGGGCTTTTAGCATGATTGCCCGCTTCGCAACGTTCGCGGCGACGTCCCCGATGTGTTCTAGCTCGTTGTTGATTTTAAGTACCGTCACCACAAAGCGCAGGTCGCTTGCCACGGGCTGGTGGAGCGCGAGAATTTTAAGGCACTCCTCCTCGGTATCGACCTCCATTTTGTCGATTCCCGCGTCCGCCGAAACGACTTCGCGGGCGAGCGGCTCGGATAGCTCGGTAATGGCGCGGACGCTTTTGCGCACGTTCTCCTCTACGGCAATCGCCACTTTGAGGAGGCGGTCTTTGAGTTGCTTTAAATCGTGTCTGAGATGGCTGTTCATTTTAACCGAACCTCCCCGTTATGTAGTCGTTTGTTGCCTTGTTTTTGGGATTCGTAAAGAGCCTGTCGGTCGCGCCGTATTCCACGAGAGAGCCTTCGTAGAAAAAGGCGGTGAAATCGGAGACGCGCGCGGCCTGCTGCATGTTGTGGGTGACGATTGCGATTGTGTAGTCGCCCGAAAGCTCGCCGATTAAGTCCTCTATCCGCGCGGTCGATTTGGGGTCGAGGGCGCTGCACGGCTCGTCCATGAGAAGCACCTCGGGGCTTACCGCGAGGGCGCGGGCAATGCAAAGCCTCTGCTGCTGTCCGCCCGACATTCCCAGCGCGTTCGAGCGAAGCCTGTCCTTCACCTCGTCCCAAAGGGCGGCGCGGCGCAGGGAGGTTTCGACGATTCCGTCAAGCTCGCTCTTCGACACTCCGCCTTTGAGGCGCACGCCGTAGGCTACGTTGTCGTAAATGCTCTTCGGGAACGGATTCGGACGCTGGAAGACCATGCCGACGCGCCGCCTAAGCTCGGTGACGTCGAGACGCTTGTGGTAGATGTCCACGCCGTCGAGCGAAAGAAGCCCCGTCGTGCGGCAGCCGTCCACGAGGTCGTTCATGCGGTTTATGCAGCGCAAAAAGGTGCTCTTTCCGCAACCGCTCGGCCCGATTATCGCCGTCACCTTGCCGCGCTCGAATTCGACGTCCACGTTTTTGACCGCGTGGAATTTTCCGTAGTAGACGGAGAAATTTCTGGCGGCTACGGCGAAGTCGCGCCGTTCGGGGGCTTCGGTTGGAATTTTTATGCTGTTTTCCACTTTTGTTTTTTCTTCGTTGTATGTTTGCGTCATGATTTCATTTTGCTCCTCATGCGCGCCCTGACCCATATCGCGACCCCGTTGAGAAGCAGGACTATCGATATGAGCGTGAGCACCATTCCGTACTGGACGTGCGCGACGCGCTCGGCCATTTCGTGTTCCGAACAAATATTGTAGATGTTCCACGGCAGCGCGGGCGTCGCCTGCGTGAACACTTCGCTTAGCGCGAGCGCCGCGCCCGTGCTCGTTGCGGCGGTGAAGATAATCGGCGCGGTTTCGCCCGCGGCGCGTCCCATCGAAATGATTATGCCCGTGAGCATTGAGGGCAGCGCGGCGGGGAGAATCACCGTGCATATCGCGCGCCACTTGCCCGCGCCCAAGCCGAGCGCCGCCTCGCGGTACGAGTTGGGAACCGCCTTCAACGCCTCCTCGCAGCTTCGGATAATTGTGGGCAAAATGAGAAGCGCGAGGGTTATCGCGCCCGCAAGCACGCTCTTGCTTTCCGACACTTTCACGGTGTTGATTAAAAACGCCAAGCCGAACAGGCCGAACACTATCGACGGAACGCCCGCGAGAGTTCCCACGCACATGCGCAGAACGGAGGCTACGCGCCCGTTCCTTGCGTATTCGGCAAAGTATATCGCGGCGGTTATTCCGAGGGGAGCGGCTATCAGCATCGAGCCGAATGTGAGGTAGAACGTGCCCAAAATCATCGGGAATATTCCGCCGAAAATGTTCGAATCGTAGGGGTCGTCGAAGAGGAATCCCAAGTAGAGTGCGAAGTGCGGGCGCAGCATGGCGTCGAAATTTCCGTCAACATACGCCACGATTTTCTCGACGGGTGTGCCTCGGAAATACTCTGCCGACGAAACGCGTTTGAGGAACTCCGTCCCCGAAGCGTCGCGCCCGCGAACCGTGATTGTGTTCACGGAATTTTCAAGAACCGCGCGGGCGTTGTCGAGGCGCGTCTGTCCGTACTTGCGGCGCAGAAGCTTTGCGCGCTCGCGGGCGGCGGAATCGCGCGGGCCGAGAAGCTCGGCTATGCCGTCGCTCAGGGTTTCGTAGGCGCGGTTGTTTTCCTCCAACACGGCGAGGGCTTCGGCGATTTTCTCGGACGGAATTTTGCCCGCGTTTCTGCGCAACGCGCTCTTTTCGGAAAACGTAAGCCTGCGGATTTTTCCAAGCTCGGCGATTTCCCCGCGAACGGCGTCGGCGATTTCCCCCTCCTGCCGCGCGAGGATTTCGGCAAGAGCAAAAGATGTGCCCGCAGCCGAAGCGTCGGCAACTTCGCGTTCGAGCGCGGAAACGTAGGGCTTCCAGAATTTTTCGGACGCCGCGCGGATTGCCTTTGCGCGTGCCGCGCCGCCCAATTTGAGAGCCGCGAAAATCTCGCCCGATTCCGCCGACATTCCCGCGACCGACTTCGCGAACGCCTCGTCAAGCCCGCGCTCCAAAGCCTTTGCCGATGCGGGGTTTTCGTATTCGGACATCATTTTGTAGAGCGGCTCTCGCGCGGCGTCGGCTTCGGCTATCCGCGTTTTTTCGGATTCGTTAATGTCGTCGCCGACGACTTCGCCGAGGAATTTTTCGTGCTCGACAGTCGCCGTAAAGGCGAACGCCCCCGCGCCGTTCCAAATTATCGGCGCAAGGAAAAGCACAACCGCCAACGCCATCGCCGCAAGCGAGGAATACGCGAGCGCGGTAAACGCCTTGTCCAAAATTTTTCTGTTTGAAACGTTCATTTTCTTTTCGATTTAAAGCCCGACCCGACCCACTGTCCCGCGGCGTTCAGAAGCAGCCCGCCGAGCAGCAGGCATAGGCTCATGGCAAACAGGACGTGGTATCTGTCCGACCCCGTGCTCTGGTCGGCTTCGCCCATTTCGCCCGCAATTGTCGCGGTGAGCGTGCGCACGGGTTCGAGGAAATTGTAGAAAGGTTCG
Organism: Opitutales bacterium; assembly: GCA_021641325.1. Lineage (GTDB taxonomy): Bacteria > Verrucomicrobiota > Verrucomicrobiia > Opitutales > Intestinicryptomonadaceae > Merdousia. Next base: position 3,178 of record JAJXPD010000108.1, on the reverse strand, counting down.
GGGATTTTCAGCGAGTTTCCGCTCGCCATCCACACGACCATCGTTTCGCCGACAACCCTCATCAAGCCGAGAATCACGGCGACAGCTATGCCGCTTTTTGCGCAGGGAAGCAGCACTTTGAAAATCGTCTCGAAGCGCGTGGCTCCGAGCGCGAGCGAACCCTCGCGCATGTCGCGCCCGACCGACGCAAGGGCGTCCTGCGAAATGCTCACGATAGTTGGCAACGCCATCACCGCAAGAATCACCGACGCATTCAGCGCGTTCGTGCCGCTCGAAATTTCGACGAACGAAACGCGGTACGCCGCCGCGCACACAAGCGCAAGCCCCGCCGCGGTAAAAGCCGCGTCGAACGCCGCCCTCGCGCCCGCCTTTTTGAAAAGCCGCCCCGAAATGCCCGCGCCGAACGCAAGCCCGAAAATCAGCGCAAGCGGCACGCCCGCAAGCAATATCGCGGCGGAAAGCAGCGCGCCGCCGCGCGTTTGGAGAATCGGCGCGAATACTACAATCGCGAAAAACCCGTACGCCACGGAGGGAATCGCCGCAAGAAGCTCGACGACGGGCTTGAAAATCTGCGCGGTCTTTCCGCCCACGATTTCGTTCAGGCAGACCGCAGTCAAAATGCCGAGCGGCACGGCGACCGCGCACGAGCCTGCCGTTACCATCAGCGTTCCGTAAAAAATGGAGAGCGCGCCGAAATGCGGATTCGCCTCTTTCGACGGGCTCCAATCCGTGCCCGTGAAAAACTCTTTCAGGTGCGCCAGATTGTCGAAGAACGGCAGCGCCTCCTTGGTTATGAAAAATATTATGAACACGACCGCAAGCGTCGGAACGGCGGTAATACACAGCAAACCCGCCCTGCCGAGGCGACCGGCGACGGCTTTCGCCGCGTCGGTGCGCGCGTCCATAATCAGACTGTTTTTCCTGTTTTCCATGGAGACGCCGCCTCGGGGTTGTTATTCGCAAACGGGAATGTATCCGAGGTCGGAGACGATTTCCCTGCCCTCCTTCGAGAGGTGGAGCGTTACGAAGTTATACACGTCCGAACCCATTTTCGGGTAGCCGTTTGTAAACATGTAGAGGGGGCGGGCAATCGGATATTTGCCCGTCGAAACGCTCTTTGCGGCGGGAAGAATGCCCTCCACGGAGAGCGGTTTTACGGTGTCGTCAACGAAGCCCAAGCCGACGTACGCGATTGCGTTTTTGGTCGTGTTGACGCGCGTGCGAGCCTGACCGTTGGAGCCGACGTATTCGGCGTCCTTTGTAATGGCCGCCTTTTTGAGGACAAGCTCGTTGAAGGTTTCGTAAGTGCCGCTGTTTGTGTCGCGCGAGACGACCACGATTTTCGCGTCCTCGCCGCCGAGCTGTTTCCAGTTGGAGATTTTGCCCGTGTAGATGTCGGCGATTTGCGAAACCGTCAGAGCCTTGACGGGGTTCTTGGGGTTGACCACAACCGCGAGACCGTCGAACGCCACGACGTGCGCCACGGGAAGAATGCCCTTGTCCACGCAGCTTTTAAATTCGGCGGGCTTCATGAAGCGCGACATGTTGGCGATGTCGCAGGCGTTGTTCATGAGGCTCTTTACGCCGTTGCCGCTGCCCGATTCGCTGATTGTGATGTTTACGCCGGAGTGGTTTTCCTTGTAGAAGTCGGCAAATGCCTTGGAAATCGGGCCGACGGTCGTCGAGCCGTCGATTACGATTTTCGTTTCCGCGGAAGCCGCCGCGCCGCAAAGCGCGAGGGCGGCAACCGCCGTGATTTTTGCTATTTTCGACATTGTGTTTTTCATGTTGTCGTTTCCTTTCGGTTGAAATTTTTATGCGTTAGAAGAGAACCTGAACCTGCGCGCGAACCGCGTTTGCCTCGGAGTGCTGCGCAACCGATGCCGCGCCCACCTTTACGCCGTTGAGCTGCGCCCATTCGTAGCCGAGCTGGAATTTGAGGGCGTCGCCGTTGATGTACCAGTTTGCGCCGATGTACACGCTTTGCGCGGCGTCGAACGCGGAGTTTGCGTTGGCGTTGCGCACGCCGTCGGACATCTTCACGCCGCGGCCGTCGGTGTCGAGCCATGCGTAGCGGACGACGGGAGCGATTTTTCCGAAGTCGCCGATGTCGAACCTGTATTCCGCGGCGACGTTCGCGCCCATGGGCGTCGCGTTTTCGGAGTACGAATTTCTGCCGTCCTCGACCTGCGCGAGCATGAAGTCGGCGTAGAAATTAAGGCCGAGATACTGCGCGGTGATGTAGGGATTGACGCCTATTACCTCGCGGTGCTGCCCGTTGTTGTTTACGTTCATGCCGTTCGTGTAGGCGAAGTTCGCGCCCGCCTTCAAGGACACTTCGTCGATTTTCGCGCCGTAGGCTACGCTCGCGCCGTACATGAGGTTGTTGTCCGCGCCGCCCGCCATTTTAGTCGGGCTGTTGTTATAGGAGTTCGTGACGGAAAGACCGTATTCAAGCCCCTTTACCTGCGGAATTTTTCCCGCCCAGAAAACGCCCGTGTGGCGTCCGCCGAAGCCGAGCCTTCTGCCGTTCGCGTTTTCGGTGAAGTAGCGCGTGGCGAGCGAGCGCTCTATCGTAAACAGTTTCGACGAAGAGGTGTTTTCCTCCAAGCCGAAGTTGATTTTCCGGTATCCGAAGCCGAGCTTGCCTTGGAGCGAATCCCAATCGACCTTTTTGGTTATTACAGCCTTGTCGATGTAGCCGTCGCCGTCGCGTGCGAAGTCGGCAACGAGTTCCGCCGACCAGCCCGAACCCAGGTCCGCCGCCGCGCCGAGGAACATTCGCCTCATGATGAAATCGTTTTTGGCGGCAAGCGAGCTTTCGACCCCGCCGACGGTTTCGTC
>JAJXPD010000108.1:0-324 GCA_021641325.1 Opitutales bacterium | reverse complement strand
CGTCCACGTTTATGTTTTCGTACTGCATTTGCAGCCTGCCGATTAGCTTAATCGACTTTGTGGTCTTTTCCTTCGGCGCGACCGCAACCGATTTCTTCGAAACGGAAGCCGCCTCCTCTTTTGTAATAATCCCTTTGCTCACGAGCAAATCGAGAGTTTGTTTGTCCTGCGCATTCAGAACCGAAGCCGCCGCCATGAGCAGCGTTCCGATTACCGTAGATGTGATTTTGTAGTTCATTTTGTTTTTTTGCGTTTCGCCGAATGTCTTTTCCGACCTTCGACGCCGCATATCTTCGCATTTCCGTGTTTGCGCTTTATTAGGAC
>JAJXPD010000107.1:6197-7634 GCA_021641325.1 Opitutales bacterium | reverse complement strand
GAATACGTCGATGTAGTGCGGGCCGGTGAAGCCGAGCCGCTTCATGTCGTCGAGCTGCCGCGGCAGAAAGTTGTCCCATGCGTATTTCAGGCAGAGATTGTACGCCCTGCCCCCGCACCAAATGCCGTTCTTGGCAAGAGTGCCGTCGGGATTGCGGCAAACCATGTCCTCGGTCCAAATGCGCGAGCACGAATAGCAGTCGGTGCTGTTTGTGTGGGCGGAAATGAGGTAGCCCATGGCACGGACGGCGGCGGTAAATTTTTTCAGCCCCTCCTCGCCGCCGAGTTCGGCGTCAATCGGGAAGATGTCGGGAAAGCGGCCGTCGTAGCCGCCGCTCTGCCAGCCCGCCGAGCAGAACGTCGCCTTGTCTATGCCCGCGTCCCTTACGGCTTTTACGAATTTCACGGAGTCCTCGAAATTCAAAAACACTTTCATGGGAGGCTCGTCCGCCACAGTGTAGTGCTCTTTTTTGCCCTCCTTCGGCTTTTGCTTGGCGGCGTGGTACTGGATTCTTATCGGAATGGAATCCGCCTGATACGCCAAGTCGGGACGCTCCTTCACGCGGTCGCGGAGAAGCCTGCACGCGCCGCGGTCGAGCTGGTACTTGCGGTAGAAACGCGCAATTCCGCTGTAATTTGCGTCGTTGCCTTCCAGCTTGTAGTAGTCTATTATAATGTCCTCGTAGGGCTTGATTCCCGGGGTTTTGTAGAGGTCGGAACGCATCGAGAGCGTGTATTTGCCCTTGTCCGCCGACACCCGCGTGAACAGCCCGAAACGGAATCCCTTGACGATTCCGATGTACGTTCCGCGCGGAGTCTGGATTCCGTAGAACGGCATGACGAGACTTTTGAACGAAAATACGCCCTTGTCGGAATCGAAAACGCCGTACTCGCCGCGCGGGAAAAGCCAGAAGCCGTCCTCGCCCTTTTGCGCGGTAAAGTTTTGGTGTACGATGTCGAGCAGCTTTGCGTCGGACGGCACGGAATCGGCGGGAACGACAAGACGCGCCGCGCCGTCGGGCATGTTTTTGAGGGCGACTGTCCGCGACTCCACCGTGTTGTCGTTTTTAGTAAAGCTCACCACCGCGACTTCGCCGCGCGGGGACGGCGCGGCACACGCGCCCAAAACCGCGACAAGCAACGCCGCCCGCAAAATAGCTTCTACAAATTTCATAATAACGCCCTCCGAGATGCTGGTTGATTTGCTAAATGCGCAATAATTGTCCGCGCAACAACGCCCGCCGTCAAGCAAAAAAGCCGCCCCGCAAATAGGCGGTCGGAGCAGAGCATTGCCATGCCGCAGCCAGCCTATTCCCCAACGCAAGCAGTCCGCGCACCGAATGCCCACCGCGCGGGCGTAAAAATTTCCGAAAACAAAGATTGAAATATTTACAAAGTCCCACTAATGTAGCTTTTTTTTCTACTATAACACCTATTA
>JAJXPD010000107.1:0-6187 GCA_021641325.1 Opitutales bacterium | reverse complement strand
ATTACCAACGGAGAATAAACAAGTGACATCCGCAGACGATTTTGTATTGCAACTGATGGAGGAAAAAGGCCTTGTGTCCGCAGACATTATTTCGCAATGCCGCGAAGAACTGCTCTCGCAGGGCACTACCTCCGCCGATGTGGACTCCAAGCTTATCGACCTGCTCGTCGAAAGAAAATACTGCAAGTATGACGACATCTCGTTCATGCTCGCAAACGAATTCAACGTCCCTTTTATCTCACTGCAAAACCTCACGGTTGACGACGACGTAAAAAACCTCATCTCGAAGGAGGACGCGCGCAAATACAACGTTTTTCCGATTGCAATCACGGGCGGCCAGCTCGAACTTGCGGTCATCGACCCCATGGACATGGACGTTGTGGACAATCTCGGCCACATGCTCAAAATGCCCATCGACATCAGAATCGCCACGCCCGCCGACATCAAAAGCGCAATCGACGAGCACTACGGCGTCAACGCCTACGGCGACATTTTGGGAACGGAGGGCGCGGAAGTGTCGGAGGAAATCAAGGGGCTTGAAACGGGCAACGAAGCGGGCGTCTCGGAAGAGGAAGCACCCATTATCCGCTACGTCCACAAGCTCATTACAGAGGCGGTCAAAAGGCGGGCGAGCGATATCCACCTCGAACCGCTCGAAAAACGCTTCCGAATCCGCTACCGCATCGACGGCGTGCTCATCGAAGTGGAAAATCCGCCCAAACGCCTGCAACCGTCGATTATCTCGCGCCTGAAACTGATGGCGAACATTTCGATTGCCGAAAAGCGCGTTCCGCAGGACGGCCGCATTCAGATTGTATATAATAAAAAGGAAATCGACTTGCGCGTATCGAGCCTCCCGACGGTCTTCGGCGAAAGTATCGTCATGCGTATTCTCGACAAGGAGGGGCTGAGGCTCGGTCTTCCCGAACTCGGCTTCTTCTCCGACGACCAGGCGGTTTTCGAAAGAATAGTCGGCATGGCGGACGGCATTTTTCTTGTTACAGGGCCTACGGGTTCGGGTAAATCGACAACGCTCTACTCGGCGTTGAACTACCTCAACCACCCCGACCGCAAAATCATCACGGTTGAAGACCCTGTCGAATACCAGATGACGGGCATCAATCAGGTTCAGGTTCGCAGGGAGGTCGGCATGACATTCGCGGCGGCTCTGCGCTCGATGTTGCGCCAAGCGCCGAACATCATCATGATAGGCGAAATTCGAGATTTGGAAACCGCCGAAATTGCAATCAACGCATCGCTCACCGGCCACATGGTTTTCAGCACGCTCCACACAAACGACGCGCCCAGCGCGGTAACGCGTCTTGTGGATATCGGCGTAAAGCCCTTCCTTGTGAGCGCGTCTCTCCGCGCGGCTCTCGCGCAGCGACTCGTCCGCAAAACCTGCGTGCACTGCAAAACGGTCTACTCGCCCGACCCGCACGTCTTGCAGGCTATCGGCATAAACGAAATCGCCGCCGCCGGCATGACGTTCTACCACGGCGAAGGCTGCCCGAAGTGCAACGGCATAGGCTACCGCGGCCGCATGGGCATTTTCGAAATTTTCATCGTAAACGAAGAACTCCAACAGATGATTTACGAAGGCAGAACGCTCGTGGAACTGCGCACGAAAGCGCGCGAGCTCGGCATGAGAATCATGAGGGAGGACGGCGTGCGAAAAGTCGCCAGCGGCCTCACTACCGCCGACGAAGTCCTCAAAGTCACAATGAACGAATCATAGGATTTTACGGAAATGTTCGAAGACCACAACAACGCAATTTACGATATTCTGCTCACGAACAAGCTGCTCTCGAAGGAGCAGCTCGACGAGCTTAACGATACGCGCCTGAGCATGGGAAAATCGCTTGCGGACGCCGCGATAGACGCGGGCGTTTTGGAAAAGGGCAAGCTCCTCGAAGCCGTTGCGAAAGACCTCAATTTCGAATACGAGCCGATTCCGCCCGCCGACATTCGCGAGGACATCTACCGCCAGCTCCGCCCGAACCTCGCGCGGACATACGGGGTAGTCCCGATTAAGGTAGACGACACGTCGATTACGCTGCTCGCAAAAGACCCCTTCAACAACGCGATTATCGACGACCTCACGTTTACGCTCAACAAAGACGTAAACATAGTCGTTACGGACCCCGCCGCGGTAGACACGCTCATAGTGCAGTGCTACGGCGAGGAAAATTCAAGCATAGACGACCTCCTCTCGGAAATCTCGCAGGTCGATTTCGGAGACGAAACAAGCGAGGCGGACGCCGCAAACATGGCGAACGAAACGCCGATTATCAGGTTCGTAAACCTGATTTTGCAGCAGGCTATCCGCGACAAGGCGTCCGACATTCACTTCGAGCCGTTCGAAGACCAGTTCAGAATACGCTACCGTATCGACGGCGCGCTCTACGAAATGGCGCCGCCGCCCAAGAGCCTCGCGCTTCCCGTAATTTCGCGCATAAAGGTTTTGGCGAACCTCAACATAGCCGAAAACCGCATTCCGCAGGACGGCCGCATTAAAATGACCATTTCGGGACGCCCCGTCGACTTGCGCGTATCCACACTGCCGACGCAGTTCGGCGAAAGCGTCGTGCTCCGCGTGCTCGACAAGAGCGTCGTCAACCTCGACCTCGAAAAGCTCAGCATGACCGACGAAATCATGAGCAATATCCGCAGGCTCGTAAAACTGCCCAACGGCATTTTCATCGTAACCGGTCCTACGGGTTCGGGTAAGACGACAACGCTTTACTCGGCTCTGCGCGAGGTAAACACGGTGGACATTAAAATCCTCACGTCGGAAGACCCCGTCGAATACGAAATCGACGGAATCATGCAGGTGCAAATCAACCACCAAGTCGGTTTGGACTTCGCCCGATGCCTCCGCGCGTTCCTGCGTCAGGACCCCGACAAAATCATGGTCGGGGAAATTCGAGACTTGGAAACGGCGCAAATCGCGGTTCAGGCGTCCCTCACAGGGCACGTCGTGCTCGCGACACTCCACACGAACGACTCCCCCGGCGCGGTTACCCGACTCATGGATATGGGTCTCGAACCCTACCTTATCGCCGCGTCGCTCGAAGGCGTGCTCGGCCAGCGACTCGTCAGAAAAATCTGCACCACCTGCCGCACAGCCTACGAACCAGACCAGGAGCTTATCGACAGGCTCGGCGTCGACCCGATTGAAATCGCCGACAAGCAGTTCTACTATGGCAAGGGCTGCGCCGACTGCGGCGGAAGCGGCTACCGCGGACGTCAGGGTCTGTTCGAGCTGCTTCTCGTAAACGACGCCCTGCGCGACCTCATCACGAACCGCGCGCCGACCATGGTCATCAAGCAAAAGGCGGTAGAGCTCGGCATGCGTACCCTCCGCGACGACGGCCTCCGCGCAATCTTCGACGGCGCGACAACCGTTGACGAAGTTTTGAAATACACTTAATAAAAACCCCTCCAACAAATTAAACTTATGGCTAAATTCAAATATTCGGCTCTTGACAAAGACGGTCGCGAATCGAGCGGCGTAATAGAATCGACAAGCGAAAGCCGCGCCCGCAAGGAACTGTCCGAACAGGGACTTACGGTGTCGAGGCTCACGGAAGTTGCGGTTCAGTCCGAAAAAAAGGCGGCTGCCGCAAAAAAGCAGCGCAAGCCCATATTCGGCACGGGCGTCACAAGCGAAAATGTAACAATTTTTTCGCGCCAGCTCGCGACCCTGCTCAAAGCGGGTCTGCCGCTCCTGCGCTCGCTCGAAGTTATCGGCAGGCAGGAAAAAAACCCCTATTTTAAGGACATCGTCGAAAACCTCGCCGACGCCGTGCGCACGGGTAATAAGTTCTCCGACGGCCTCCAACAGCACCCCAAGGTCTTCGACAAGCTCTATGTCAACATGGCTCGCGCGGGCGAAGCGGGCGGCGTGCTCGACGTCGTTCTCGACCGTCTTGCGACTTTCCAGGAAAAGGCGATGAAGACCACAAACAAGGTCAAGAGCGCGATGGTCTACCCCATCGTGATTTTGACGGTCGCGGTGGCAATCGTCGTAATCCTCATGATTTTCGTCGTTCCGCAGTTCCAGAAAATCTTCTCCGACATGCTCAACGGCGCGCCCATGCCCGCGCTCACTCAGGGCATTATCAACATTTCCGACTTCATGAAGGAAAACTACATCGCCACCCTCGGCATTGTCGTTGCCGTGATTGCCGCGTTCAAAATTTTCTTCAAAACGAAAGTCGGGCAGCGGCTCTGGGATATCGCGGGCTTGAAGCTCCCCAAATTCGGCGACCTCGTGATGAAATCGACCGTCGCCCGCTTCACACGCACATTCGGCACGCTGCTCGCTTCGGGCGTCCCGATTCTCGAAGCGCTCAACATTACCCGCGGCACAATCAAAAACAGCGTCATCTCCGACGCCCTCGTCCGCGTTCACGACCGCGTGCGCGACGGCGAGCCCCTCGCCGCTCCCCTCGACCAGCAGAAGATTTTCCCCACGATGGTGACGAGCATGGTCGAAGTCGGCGAAGAAACGGGGCAGCTCTCCGAAATGCTCAACCGCATTGCGGACAACTACGACGAAGAGGTCGACAACGCCGTCGGCGGCATAACGTCGGTCATCGAACCTATCATGATTGTCTTCCTTGCGGTCGTCGTAGGTACTATCGTTATCGCCCTCTTCCTCCCCATCATTCAAATTATCCAAAAGCTCACCGGCGGCTAAGGCGCAGGCTGCAGCCTGCACGGCATCGGAACTTCGTTCCTTACGGTGATTACACGGCGCGGGTATACCCGCGCCTTTCCCCGTTTAGTCCGTATTGGCTTCGCCAATTACTGACACTGAAAAATCTTTTTGCTTTGCGAGAAACAAATTAAAATAGACGCGCTTTGCGCGGATAAATAAGATAAAGCGGAAATCCCACAACATGGAATTTCCGCTTTTTTTGTAAACCCTACTTTTATCCCAACGCACTTTAAAAATCTTCCGCGCCGTGCGCTCACTATTTAGGCGCGTCAAAGTGCCAGTATAAGGGCGGCTTTACGCGCGACACAGGGCGCGTAGCATACTTGGCGTATGTAAGCGGTCTGGGGCGCGCGTGAAACGCCCTTAGACTGGTGCTTTCACGCGCCGTCAAGCGCCGTTAAAATGGCGGGGCGACACTCCGTAGTAGCTTTTGAAGACGCGCGAGAACGAATACGGCGTCCCATACCCCACTCTTTTCGCAATCTCCTCCAAAGTCAGCGAATCAGACTTCAAAATTTCCTTTGCAATCTTCATTCTTGTTTTCAACACGAACTTGGAAAACGTCTGCGCCGCATAAGTGAGACAAAATTCATCAAGCTGTTTTATCGAAATGCAAAACCGCCTCGCAACCTCCGCCGACTTCCAGTCCGCCTCTGGATTCCGCTCAACTTCCGTGAGCATTTCCGCAAGCTTGTCCTCGATTTCCTTTTTCGTCGAGCGGCGGTTCGCCGCAAACTCGTTCTTTATAAGCTCCGCGAGCGTGTCGGCAAGAGATTCGAGAATCAGCATCGAGCGGTGCTTGCCGTAGACTTCGTTGAGGTAGACGTGCATTACGGAGTGAATGTCGTCGAAACGCGCGAGCGGCTTTATCAAAATTTCGCTGCCGAAAATGCCGTTCCAGTAGGCGTTGTTTTTGAAGTGCATCCAAAAGAGGTTGGACTTTGGAACTTCGATGTAGGAGTCGCAAAGCCTGTTCGGCGGAATTACGAGACACTCGCCCTTGCGGAGCTTGTACTTTTTGCCGTCGTATTTGACCGACAGCACGCCGCGCACGACGCACAGCACGTCGGTAAATTTTTTGTTTTTGCGCGAGTGGTAGTAGCCCTTTGTGTGCTCGGCGAAACCGCCGGAGACAATGCCGCGCTTCGCCAAGATGTCGGTCGGGAGGTTTTCGGGGACGGTGATTGTGTGCGTACCGCTGTTGATGAGGTTCGACGGCATGTATCGGGTACTGCTATTGTTTGAGAAATAGCTTACCTTGTTGCCCTTGGGCAGGAGACGCAGCTGGTTGTCGTCAAAAATCTGCCAAATGTATTTTTCGTGCGGTGTGATTTTCTGTTTCATGCGTGTCGAAAACGGAGTTTGTCGGGATACCCGTTTTGTCTGGACATATCAAAAAACATTTTCAAAGCGACGGCAACAGAAAAAATCGCAAAAGGCAAAAAGCGGACGAAATAAAGC
>JAJXPD010000280.1 GCA_021641325.1 Opitutales bacterium | reverse complement strand
TTGCTGCCTTTCCGCCTAATCCGAACCACTCAAACCCAACTTCAAATTCAAAACCGAAAAACAAAAATTTAGAAAGACACAAAAATGAGCGAAAAAAATTACAGATATGAAACTTTGGCAATCCATGCGGGTCAAGTGCCCGACCCCGCGACACTCGCGCGCGCCGTCCCCGTTTACAGGACGACCGCCTTCAACTTCAAGAGCGCAAAGCACGGCGCCGACCTCTTCGCGCTCCGCGAGCCCGGCAACATTTACGCGCGTCTCATGAACCCCACGAACGACGTTCTCGAAAAGCGTTTGGCGGCTCTCGAAGGCGGCGCGGCGGCGATTTCGCTTTCGTCGGGAACGGCGGCGATTGCCTTTGCAATCACCAACATTCTCAAACAGGGCGACGAGCTTGTTTCCGCCAACAACCTCTACGGCGGAACGTACACGCAGTTTGCGTCCATTCTGCCGTCGTTCGGAATCACCACGCGCTTCACGCACGTCAACAAATTCGACGAGGTTGAAGCGGCGATAAACTCCAAAACCCGCGCCATTTATATAGAGACAATCGGCAACCCGAAGCTCGACTTCGCCGACATCGAGGGCTACGCGAAAATCGCGCAGAAGCACCATCTGCCGCTGATTGTGGACTCCACGTTCACGCCTCCCGGACTCTTTCGCCCTATCGACTACGGCGCGAACATCGTAATCCACTCGCTCTCCAAGTGGATTGGCGGGCACGGCACGGGAATCGGCGGAGCTGTAATCGACGCTGGCAACTTCGACTGGTCCGACGAAAAGTTCGAGCTTTACAACAAGCCCGACGGCGGCTACCACGGACTCCGCTTCGCCCACGACCTCGGCGACCTCAACCCCCTCGCGTTCATTTTGAGACTCCGCACTGTCGGACTCCGCAACCTCGGACCGACCCTCGCGCCCGACGCCGCATGGCTCTTCCTGCAAGGTCTCGAAAGTCTGCCGCTGCGAATCGAACGCCACGGCGAGAACGCGCTGAAAGTCGCAAAGTATTTGAAGTCGCACAAGAACGTTGCGTGGGTTCGCTACCCGGGCTTGGCGGACGACCCCTCGCACGAGCTTGCAGCAAAATACCTCAAACGCGGAATCTACGGCGGAATGGTCGTGTTCGGCTTGAAGGGCGGCTACGACGCGGCGGTAAAGGTTGTTGACAACATTCCGCTTTTCAGCAACCTCGCAAACGTCGGCGACGCAAAAAGCCTTATTCTCCACCCCGCGAGCACATCGCACTCGCAGCTCTCGGACGAAGAACAGGTTTCGGGCGGACTGACGAAAGACTTAATCCGACTCTCGATAGGTCTCGAAAACTCCGACGATATCATTGAAGCGCTTGACTCCGTCCTCTGACGGGGCGTCATAGCACCGTTGATGCGGCGTTTCCCCGCACTTGCGGACTGCTCGCGTACACAAGTACGCCACGCACCCCGCAAGCGCGTGAAAGCCACCGCCTGAACGGCACTCTAAC
>JAJXPD010000279.1 GCA_021641325.1 Opitutales bacterium | reverse complement strand
TGGGGCGCAAAATGTATACGCAGTCCACCGAAGGCTCGTCCCATCCGGTGGTAAGGAGCGAGGCGTTGCATATTACGCGCCAGTCGGAGCGGAGGGCCGCGCGGTCGTTCCCGTCCACATGGACGGCGTTAAGCCCGATATCGCGGCAGAGTTTGCAGAAAAGTCTGCTCGTCTCCACAAGGGGCAAAAACACAACCGTTTTCCTGTCGGCGGCGTGTTCCTTCAAAAGCTCCGCGCACTTTGCCAAATGCGGTGACAGAGCCTTCGCCAAATCGCCTTCGTCGTAGTCGCCGTTGCTGGAGCGGACGGATTTCAAATCGACGTCCACCGGAACGCTTTTTACTACGATGCGCGAAAGGTACCCCTGCGCTATGAGCTCGAAAAGCCCGATTTCGCAGGAGACCTTTTCGTAGAACGAGCCGAGCAGTTTTTTGTCGCTGCGGTAGGGCGTGGCCGTAATGCCGACGACCTTCGCGCGCGAAAAGTAGTTCAGAACCCTCAACGCCCGCGAGCCCAGCGTGTTGCGGTGCGCCTCGTCCACGATTATAAGCGAGATGTCCTCCGGATAGTATTTGAAGAGCCTTCCCGACACGCTCTGCGTGGTGCCGACCACGATTTGCGAACTCCCGCACGCGTACGATTCGCCCGTTTCTATGTCGGGGATTGTCCCCGTCCACGCCCCGATTTTCTCCGCCGCCTGATAGACGAGCTCCTTCGCGTCCGCAAGAAACAGCGCGGGGCGGTCGTAGCGGCGGATGATTTCCGCCGCCGCCACCGTTTTGCCCGCTCCCGTCGCCATAACCCCGAGGAGCCTGTCGTGCTCCCCGAGATCGTTTATGACGGCGTTGCAGAAGTCCCTCTGGTATGGCCGCAGTTCGCCCATGTCAGAAGGGATTTTTGCCGTTTTTTGCGGCGAGGGCGCCTTTTGCCATCGCCGAAAGCCTGCCGATTGCGTCCGCCGACGCTGGCGAGTCCTTCGGCGAAACGCGGTTTATGAAGCGCACTTCGAGATATTTCCCTCCGTTCTCAGTTTCGGATTCGGCGACCGTTATGCGGCATTCCGCCCCGACGAGCTGCGTGCCAACCGACGAAAAATCCCCGTCGAAGTCGAAGGCCTCGTTCAGGCTTTTAACGGAATACTCCAAAGCCTTTTCGGAAAGATACAGGCGTTTCGATGCGCATTCGCCGTCGTCGGTCGCAAACTCCATGTAAAGGTAGTATGCGCCGGTGGTCTCCGATTGGCGGATTTCGGCGAGTTCCACTTTCGCGTTGTATCTTCCGGGTATAGATATCTGTCTCATGTTTTTCCTTTCACTTTGTAAGTTGTATTGCCTTTGCACAGCGCATCGTAAGCAGAACGTCGTTGCGCAGGTAGTCGATTGCGGAGTTCCTATCGGATTCGTAGAGTCCGGAAAAATCCGCGCCGTCGCCCGTTTTTTCGCCGACTCCGAGGAATTTCGCCAAATCGCGCAGTTTTATAGAATCGCGCG
>JAJXPD010000106.1:3137-7678 GCA_021641325.1 Opitutales bacterium | reverse complement strand
AATCGTGGCGGTTCGCCCGGGGCACGCGCTCAACGCAAAGCTTACGGAGAAAATCTACAAGCAGATGGAGTCTCTCAAAAACGCCCCGAAAAAGCCCGCAAAGCAGGTTTCGGCGGCGGATTCGGAGCACCACAAAATCTTTACCGAGGCTACTCTCGACGCCCGCAGAATCCTCGAACTTCTGCCGCACAGGTATCCGTTCGTTCTCATCGACCGCATTACCGAAACGCGCGGAAATACGGAGCTTACGGCAATCAAAAACGTAACGCTCAACGAGCAGTTCTTTCAGGGGCACTTCCCGGGGAATCCCGTAATGCCGGGGGTCTTGCAGCTTGAAGCAATGGCGCAGGCTGCGGGCATTCTAATGCTCAGGCAAATCGACGGGGAGGACAAACTTGCGTTCTTCATGAGCGCGGACAAAGTCAAGTTCCGCAGGGCGGTAAAACCGGGCGACCAGCTCCAAATAGACGTGAAAATTACGAAAAACCGCGACGGGAAAATCGCATGCGCCGAGGGCACTTGCAAAGTCGCGGGGAAGGTGGTTTCGTCGGCGGATTTGATGTTCGCAATCATGGACGCCGCGGACGCGCCGTAATCGGAGGCTTTTGAAAATGACCAACATTCACCCGACTGCAATTATCGAAAAAGGCGCGGAGCTTGACGACGGCGCCGAAGTGGGCGCGTACGCGTACATCGGCTCTCAGGCGAGAATCGGCGGCGGAACGGTCGTCGCGCACCACGCGACGGTTGACGGCAACACGGTTCTCGGGCGCGACAACCAGATTTTTCCGTACGCGTACATCGGCGGAAAAACGCACGACCTCAAATTCAAAGGCGGCAACCCTGGGCTTGTCATCGGCGACAGAAACGTTTTCCGCGAATATACAACCGCGCATCTGGCGACCGCCGACGGCAACAATACGATAGTCGGCAACGACAACAACATTCTTGCGTACAGCCACATCGCGCACGACTGCGTTGTGGGCAACAAAATTGTCATGAGCTCGCACGCCGCGCTCGGCGGACATGTCGTTTTGGAGGACAACGTCGTGATAGGCTGGGGAAGCGGCGCGCACCAGTTCTGCCGAATCGGCGCGTACGCAATGCTCAGCGCAAGCTCGAAACTGGTGAAAGACCTGCCGCCGTTTTTCATGGCTGACGGCTCTCCCGCGGAAGTATGCGCAATCAACAAAATCAACATGCAGCGCAACGGGTTTTCGGTTGAGGAAATCGACGTGGCGTACAGCGCGTTCAAGCTGATTTACAAACACAGACTTTCGAGAACCCACGCGGTGGAGGCGTTGGCGCAGCGCGAAAACGCGTCGACATCGCGCGTAATCAGGGCGATTCTCGACTTCGCGCACGGCGCGAGCGAACGCGGTCTGGCATGAGTTCCCTCTAAGGATTTTAAAATGCCATCGCCGCGCGGTTTTCCCGACGGCGATTTTTATTTTATGAAGACAAACCTCGTAAAACTTTCGCACGACACCGCCCGCCAGTTTTTGGCGGGAGTCCCGCGCGTCTGCGCAATAGACGCGACGGTCGGCAACGGCGGCGACACCCTGTTTCTCGCCGAACTCGCGGCGGCGTCGGGCGGGCGCGTCTTCGGCTTCGACGTGCAGGCGGCGGCATTGGAACGCGCGCGGGCGAGGCTTGCGGAGCGTTCGCTTTCGGCGGAGCTGTTCCTTGCGGGGCACGAAAAAATGGAGGAGCTTCTGCCGCCGGAGCTTGCGGGAAAATTCGCGTGCGCGTTCTTCAACCTGGGCTGGCTTCCGCGCTCCGACAAATCCACGATTACGCGCCCCGAAACAACGCTCGCGGCGATGGACTCGGCGGTCGGGCTTCTCGACAAGTCGCGCGGGCTTCTGTCGGCATTGTGCTACCGCGGGCACGAGGGCGGGGCGGAGGAGTTCGCGGCGGTTCGCGGATTTTTCGACGCTAACTTCGGGGACGGCTACGAAAGCTTTTCGGACGCCGAAAACGCGGTGTCGCCCGTGCTGCTCGTCAAAAAATTTTGCGGAGAAAAATAAATCGCAAAAAAGTGTTTAAAAAAAAAACAAACCGATTCATATTGAGACAATGGAAAAACTGTTGAAATTAATGCTCGACGGCGAGGCTCTCTCAACCGAACAAATGGGCGAGATTCTCGGACTCACAAAAGACCAGTTGGACGCCGAATTTAAAAAGCTGTCCGACGCGGGCATATTGCTGGGCTGGCGTCCGGTGATAAACCCCGACGTTGAGGAATCCATGGTGCACGCGGCAATCGAACTGCGCATAAACCCCGAACGCGACGGCGGTTTCGACAGGCTCGCGCAGAGAATCAGCAGGTTCGACCAAGTCGATTCCTGCTACCTCATGAGCGGCGCGTACGACCTCCTTCTGTTCGTCCGCGCAAAATCGCTGCGCGGGGTTGCGAGCTTCGTCTACGAAAAACTGGCGACAATCGGCGGGGTGACCTCTACCGCAACGCACTTCTTCCTCAAAACCTATAAACAGCAGGGATTCCTCATTCAAAAGGACGTCAACGGCGGCGAACGCCTTTTCTACTCGCCGTAGTTTCGTCGCGTTTCCCCGATTCCGCCGCCGTCAACGCGGCGGTTTGTTTTACCTACAAGCACATTTTACGTATTTTATACAGATGAAAGAACCAAAAGATTTTGTGGCAGACCACGTGCGCGGCATTCCGCGCTCCGGAATACGCGAGTTTTTCGCAATAGCAGCCACCATGGAAGACGCCATTTCGCTGGGTATTGGCGAGCCGGACTTCGTGACGCCGTGGCATATCCGCGAGGCGGCGATTTTCGCGCTCGAAAAGGGCAAGACCTCGTATACCGACAACTTGGGTCTGCGCCGCCTGCGCAACGAAATTTCCAAATACGTGGCAAAAAACTACGGAGTCTCCTACGACCCGTCGTGCGAAATCATGGTGGGCGTCGGCGTGTCGGAAGTGATGGACTGCGTCCTTAGGGCGATTATCAACCCCGGCGACAAAGTGATGTACCACGAACCCTGCTTTGTGTCGTACTCGCCGAGCGTGCGCCTCTGCCACGGCATTCCCGTCGCGGCGAAAATGCGCGCCGAAGACAACTTTTCGTTCAATATCGAGGAAGTTCGCAAAGCATGGGAACCCGGCTGCAAGGCGATTATCATCAACTTCCCGACAAACCCCACGGGCGGAGTCGCGAGCGCGGAACAGCTCAAAGAGCTTGCCGACTTCGTCAAGGAAAAGGACATGCTCGTCATCACCGACGAAATCTACTCCGAGCTTACCTACGATGGCAAACACGTTTCGATAGCGTCGTTCGACGGCATGAAAGACCGCTGCGTTTTCCTGCACGGATTCTCGAAGGCGTTTGCGATGACGGGTTTCAGAATCGGCTACGCGTGCGCCCCCAAGGGAATAATCGACGGCATGATGAAAGCCCACCAGTACGCGCTCATGTGCGCCCCGATTGTCTCGCAGGAGGCGGCGGTTGAAGCTCTGGTGAATGGGCGCGAATCCATGGAGCGCATGCGCGAGCAGTACTGCCGCCGCCGCGACTTCATCGTGGGTCGTTTCAACGAAATCGGCATGGACTGCCACAGCCCCGAGGGCACGTTCTACGCGTTCCCGTGCGTCAAACGCTTCGGCATGTCGTCGATGGAGTTTGCGAAAAAGGTTTTGGCTGAGGCGAAAGTCGCCGTCGTCCCCGGGGCGGCGTTCGGTGAGTCGGGCGAGGGCTTCGTCCGCGCAAGCTTCTCGACGAGCTACGAAAACCTCGTCGAAGCCGCCGACAGAATAGAAGCGGCAATTTCAAAGTGGTAGTTTTTTATGGAGCGTGAAGTTAAAAGCGTGGCATTGGTCGGCAGACCCAACGTAGGCAAAAGCAGGCTGTTCAACAGGCTTCTGGGGCGGCGCGTGTCAATCGTGCACGACCAGCCGGGGGTAACCCGAGACATCGTGGTTGAACCGCTCTCCGACCGCGCCGTCCTCATGGATACGGGCGGCATGTTCGCCACTTCCGACGTAACCGAAAAAGTTATTGCCGACGCCACAAACCAGCAGGCGAATTTTGCGATAGTCGCCGCCGACATCATCGTGTTCGTAGTGGATTCGCAGACGGGGCTTACGCCGCTCGACGAGGAAATCGCGCGGCTTCTGCGCTCGTCGGGCAAGCATGTGGTGCTTGCGGTAAACAAGGTCGATTTGCCCGTGCACGAAGACCGCGCCGCGGAATTTCACAGGCTCGGATTCAGGGATACCGTCGAAGTCTCCGCCGAGCACGGCTACGGCACCGACGCGCTCGCGCAAATCTTGGAGCGCGAATGCGGCGACATCTCCACACCCCCGCAGGACGACTCCGCCGACCGCGTCAAAATCTGCGTCGCGGGCAGGCCGAACGTCGGCAAAAGCTCCATTTTGAACAGGCTGCTGGGCGAGGACAGGCTGATTGTAAGCGACGTCGCGGGCACCACGCGCGACAGCGTAAAATGCGACATCGACGCGCCGCTGAAAAACGGCGAAGTCATGAAATTCCGCCTCTTCGACACCGCCGGGC
>JAJXPD010000106.1:906-3127 GCA_021641325.1 Opitutales bacterium | reverse complement strand
CTTCGCGTAAAACGCAAGACGAATACGTCGCTCGACTACCTTTCGTCTCTCCGCACGCGCAAGGCGATAGAGGCGTCCGACGTCGTGCTTCTCGTGCTCGACGCAATGGAGGGCGTTTCCGAGCTTGACAAGCGTCTTGCGGGCGAAATCCTCGAATGCGGGGCGTCGCTGATAGTGGTCGTCAACAAGTGGGACTACGCAACCGAGACTTTCGCAAAAGCCCCACTGCGCGGCTACTCCGATATCCGCGAATTCGGCAAAAAATTCGACGAAGCCGTCCGCAAAAAACTCTACGCCATCGGCGACTCCCCCATGTTCTTCGTCTCCGCAAAAGACAACAAAGGCGTCGATAAACTGCTCGAAGCCGCGTGGCACATGTATAAAAAAATGAACCTTTCCGTGCCGACCTCCAAACTCAACTCGTGCATAAAGTCGATTTTGGAGGAGAACCCGCCGAAATACATCGAGGGCAAACGCTTCAAGGTTTATTACAGCGTCAAAATTTCGTCGCGCCCCTATACCGTCAGAATGTACTGCAACCGCGCCGACGTCCTGACCGAAACGTACCGCCGCTATATCGTTAACGGTCTGCGCGAAAAGCTCAACCTCGGCGGCGTCGCAATCAAGCTCGAAACTGTCGGCAAAACGCCGCAGACCTTGCAGGAACGCATGGAGGGCAAAAAACGCAAATGACAAAAACCGCCTTCTTCGCCTCCGACCCCATCGCGCTCGACGCAATCGAATTTCTGCGCAACTCGCGCGAATTTCCCCTCGCGTGCGTCGTCAGCAACCCCGACAGACCGCAGGGCAGGGGGAGGAAAATCGCCCCCAACGAAGTCTCGAAATGGGCAATCGAGAACGGAGTCGAACTCCTGCGCCCCGAAGGCGGAGTCGGCGACGACACCGTGGCGCGGCTGCGCGAACTCGGCGTCGAAATGATAATCGTCATGGCGTACGGCTGCATGCTCCGCGACAACGTTCTAAACTACGGTCAATACCCCTGCCTGAACCTCCACGGTTCCGTTCTTCCCAAATACCGCGGGGCGTCGCCAATCGAAACGGCTATCGCAATGGGCGATTCCGAAACGGGCGTGAGCCTCATGCGCATAGTGAAAAAAATGGACGCGGGCGCAGTCTGCGACATCGAGAAAATCGCAATAGCCGAAACCGACACCGCCGAATCTCTGCGGCTTAAATTCCGCAGGGCGTGCCCCGCAATCCTCGCAAGAAACCTCGAATCCGTAAAAAATAAAACCGCAAAATTCGCCGAACAGGACGAATCGGCGGCAAGCTATACGCGCAAATTCGACAAGTCGGATATGTACATAGATTTTTCGGGCTCGGCGGAATCTGTCCGCGACAGAGTCCGCGCACTCGGCTTCGGCGTGCTCCAATACGGCGAGGACGCAATCAAAGTGCGGGACGCGTCGTGCGAAAACTGCGGCGGCGGACACCCCGCAGGCGCGATACTTTCGGCGTCGGCGGACGGGCTTGCCGTCGCGTGCGGCAACGGGGCGGTCGTCTTCAAAAGCCTCCAAAAGCCCTGCGCCAAAATGATGCCCGCAAGGGAATTTTTTGCGGGATACAAGATGGGAATCGGGGAAGTTTTGAAGTCCTTTCCGTATAAGAGTCTTCTGAAATGATTTTTTACGCAACCGTAAAAAAATTTGTTGCCAAAGCTTCAAAAAAAGTGCAAAAGTAAGATAACAAAACGATAGGTGGCGAATCGAAAATTTTATAAAGCCGCAGTCGGTTTTGCATATTTTGATAGCCAACGGGAAAAATGATGTCTGAAATGACAATTTCAACGCACCGAGTGTCCAAAACGGATACTTTGGGTCGCTGTCTCCCATTCGGCAATACTTCCTCTCGCGGAATGTCGGAAAATATCGAGAGCCATTTCAATAGTCCCGCCGGAAACGGCGGCTTACCAACAATAACAAAACAAGAGAAGATATGGCAAAAACAGTAGCAAAAAAACCGGCGGCAAAAAAAGCTCCCGCCAAGAAAGTGTCAACTAAGGCGGTAGCCAAAAACGCTCCGGCGAAAAAGGCGGCAGTCAAGAAGGTCGCGGTAAAGAAAGCCGCTCCCGCAAAGAAAGCCGTAAAAGCTCCTGCGAAAAAGGTAGCCGTAAAAAAGGCGGTCGCAAAAAAGCCCGCCGCAAAGAAGCCGACGGCTAAAAAGGCAGCTCCGAAAGCCGTCGCAAACCCCGCCAATAAAG
>JAJXPD010000106.1:0-896 GCA_021641325.1 Opitutales bacterium | reverse complement strand
CGGCGAAAAAGGTAGCCGTAAAAGCTCCCGCAAAAAAGGCATGCGCAAAGAAAGCTTGCGCGGCAAAGCCCTGCGCTAAGAAAGCCGCTCCCGCAAAGAAAGCTTGCTGCGGCAAAAAATGCGCGGCTAAGAAATAGCTTCCGCACAAACTTCCCGAATTGAAAGGGAATCCGACTGTCGGCGCACATTTGTGCGCCGATTTTTTGCGCCCAAACGGATACACCACGCATAATCAAAATAGCCCTACAACGCGAAATACGCCAATTCGCGATGCAAGTATAAAACACAAAAGCGGCGTTGCGCGAAAAAAGTAAAAAAAATCATTGACGCGGGGAAAAATTGCGACAGTGTTGTTTGAATACTTTTTTGGGGATGTAGCTCAGTTGGAAGAGCACCACAATGGCATTGTGGGGGTCGTCGGTTCGAACCCGATCATCTCCACCAAAAAGGCGCGACAGAATAAATTTCTCCCTGGTGGTGTAATGGTAGCACAGGTGATTTTGGTTCATCTAGTCGGAGTTCGAATCTCTGCCGGGGAACGTCGGCGGAAAAGGGAATACAGGCCGATTGAAATTTAAGATGTCCAAATAAAAACCCTTTCGCTCGAGTGGTGAAATTGGTAGACACGCATGATTCAGGTTCATGTGACTTCACTGTCATGGGGGTTCGAGTCCCCCCTCGAGCATTACTTTAAAGCCTGCAATCCACCAAGCCTTGCGGGCTTTTTTGTCGGCATTTTAGAAGTTCGCGGCTCGGCGCAAGGCCCGCGCTTTCTCTATCTGTTTATGTCGCTTTCAAGATGTGCTTTCTTGCGGTACTTGCGTCGGGCGATTTCAATTTTGCGGTTTTGCGCTTGAAAAAATGGGGTCAACACCAAAGAGAGTGGATTTTAGTGA
>JAJXPD010000105.1 GCA_021641325.1 Opitutales bacterium | reverse complement strand
GCCTCTGCGTCTTCTGCGGTTTCAATGCCGTCCGCGCCGCTTTGTTCGGCGTCCGCTTCTGCGGCTTCCGCGCTTTGCGTTGCGCCGTCTTCTACGGAGTTGCCGGCTTTCCCTTCGCCGTCTTCGGTCGTTGCGGTGTCGGGTTCGGGCGCGGAAAGTTTTTGAGGCTCTACGGTTGAGCGGTGTTTGATTTGCGCTTCGCGGAGTTTGAGAATTTCGTCTTTAAGCTCCGTTATTTGGGCGCGGATTTGCGCGAATTCGTCGCCGTCGGACTCCTGCGAGGCGGAGAACAGCTCTTTAATCACGACCATGTCTGCGCCGATTTCTTCAAGCGCGGTTTTTTGCGCCTTGCGCTCGCTTTCGGCTTTCGAGACGCGGGCGGCGAGGTCGTCGGCGGAGTCGGCAATTTCGCCGAATTTGCGCTTTGCGGCGTCCCTCAAATCGACAAGCCCTTTTTGGAGCGCGGGGAGGTCGGAGAGTTTCTCCTCGCCGTTTTCGACGCGTTCGACAAGTTCGGCGAGCGCAAGCCTGAGAGACGCGAGGTCGTCGAAAACTATTTCGAAATTCTTGCGCGCCTCCTGCGTGTGTTCAAATCTTTTCGAGGCTTCGAGCTTGTATTCCAAAACGTAGGGCGCGAGCGCGAGTGCCATTCCCGCCAATACCGCAAGGCAGCACAGCAGAGCCTGCGCCGCGCCGAGGTTCGCCCCCTGCCGGAGCGCGACAGTCAGCGCGAGCAAAACCAGAAGCGCGTCGGCGATGTAAAGCGGAATTTTGGAATTTTTCATTTTCTGCCCTTGCTATTCGAATCTGAGAAAACCGACCTTGCGGTAGACTTTTGCCATCGTTTTGTTCACGCGGCGTTGCGCGGCTTCGTTGCCGCGCTTGACGGCGGCTTCGACGAGGCGTTTGTCGGCGGAGATTTCAAGGTATCTTTTGCGCACGGGCGCGAGCTTTTCGACCACGACGTCGGCGACCGCCTTTTTGAAATCGCCGTATCCCTTGCCCCTGAATTCGTCCTCAATCTGCGTGTACGACATGCCCGAAAGCGACGCCATTATGCCCATGAGGTTCGAGACGCCCGCCTTGTTCGCGGGGTCGAAGCGCACTTCGCCGCCCGAATCGGTAACCGCCGACATAATCTTTTTTGCGAGGACATTCGGTTCGTCCACAATGTAGAGCGTGCCGTTCTGGTTGGGGTCCGACTTCGACATCTTGGAGTCGGGCGATTGTAGCGACATTATTCTTGCGCCCGATTTCGGAATGAACGGTTCGGGCATTTTGAATGTGTCGGAGTATTTCGAGTTGAATTTCTGCGCGAGGTCTCTCGTAAGCTCGATATGCTGTTTTTGGTCTTCGCCGACGGGAATAATGTCGGCGTTGTAGATGAGAATGTCGGACGCCATCAGGACGGGATAGTAGAGCAGGCCGCTGTTGAGCGCGTCTTTGTGCTTTGCCGCCTTGTCCTTGAACTGCGTCATTCTTTCGAGCTGTCCGAGCGGGCAGATGCAGCCGAGAATCCACGCAAGTTCGGCGTGCCCGACAATCGAGCTTTGCACGAAAAGGTTGCATTTTTCGGCGTCGAGTCCGCACGCCATGAACTGCGCCACGCAGTCGTAGACATTCTTTTTGAGGTCGGCGGGAACGTAGGGAATTGTGATTGCGTGCATGTCGGCGACGCCGAAGTAGCAGTCGTTGTTTTCCACTAATTCGCCCCAGTTCTTGACCGCGCCGAGGTAGTTGCCGAGATGGAGTTTTCCCGTCGGCTGCGCGGCGGTCAAAACCACTTTTCTATTTTCGGGTTCAGTGCTCATTATTGAGTTCGTTTCTACCGAAAACCTTCGGGCGTTCAACAATTTTTTCCGAAAAAAACGCTTTTAAAAAATCCGCTCTCTGTAAAAATGCCCCGTCAATATGAAAAAAATTGGAGCGATATTTGACTGGGACGGCGTTGTCGTCGATTCCTGCAAGGAGCATTTGGACAGCTGGCGCATGCTCGCCGAAGCCCACGGACACACAATTCCCGAAAATTTCATGCTCGACACTTTCGGCAAGCGCAATGTCGAAATCATACCCGACGTCTTGAAGTGGACTTCCGACCCCTCCGAAGTTCAAAAAATGTCGGACGAAAAGGAGGTCTACTACCGCAAAATCGTTGCCGACCGCGGGATTCCGACTGTCGAGGGCGTCCGCGAATTTCTCGCAAAGCTGCGCGACGCCGGCGTCCCGTGCGCGATAGGCAGCTCGACCCCGCGCGAGAACCTCGAACAGGCTCTCGAAAAGCTCGGTCTTTCCGAATATTTCGCCGCCGCCGCCACAATGGAGGACGTAGCGCGCGGCAAGCCCGCCCCCGACGTTTTCCTCTGCGCCGCCGAGAAAATCGGCGTGCCGCCCCGCAAATGCGTCGTTTTCGAAGACTCCGAGGCGGGCATTGACGCGGCGATTGCCGCCCGCATGAAAAGCGTCGCCGTCGCCACTACGCACCCCGCCGACTTCTGGGAAAGCCGTTTCGCGGGATTCCCCGACATTATTATAGAGAACTTCACGCCGCTTTCGGTGTCGGATATCGAATAATCCGAAATGGAAGGCCTTTTCAAACTTTCGTCGAAGTACGCACCGTCGGGCGACCAGCCCAAGGCGATTGACGCGCTGTGCAAAAGCATAGAGTCCGGCTCGAAGTACTCGACTCTTGTCGGCGTAACTGGCTCGGGCAAGACTTTCACGATGGCGAACGTAATCGCCAAGATGAACCGACCCGCGCTGATTATCTCGCACAACAAGACGCTTTCGGCGCAGCTCTATTCCGAGTTCAAGGAGTTCTTCCCCGAGAACGCCGTCGAATACTTCGTAAGCTATTACGACTACTACCAGCCCGAAGCCTACATTCCCCAAACCGACACCTACATTGAAAAGGATTCGTCGATAAACGACGACATCGAAAAACTGAGGATTTCCACGGCAAGCTCGCTCGTCTCGCGCCGCGACGTAATCGTGGTTGCGACGGTTTCGTGCATATACGGCTTGGGCTCGCCCGAGGACTTCCGCAAGATGATGGTGCCGCTGCGAAAGGGCTTGGAAATTTCGCGCGAGAGCCTCGCCGAGCGCATGATAGACATTCGGTATTCGCGCAACGACACGTCGTTCGAGCGCGGGGTTTTCAGGGTTCGCGGCGACGTCATCGACATCTACCCCGCGTATCTCGACACCGCGCTTAGGGTAGAATTTTTCGGCGACGAAATTGATTCCCTCAAAAAAATAGACCCACTAACGGGCGAAAATTTGGGCAGGCTCGACCGCTTCGACCTCTATCCCGCGACGGGCTTCGTAACCCCGAAGGACGCGGTCGACGCCGCTATTGTTTCAATCCGCGCCGAATTGGAGGAGCGCGTTGCGCAACTCGAACGCGAGAACAAACTGCTCGAAGCCCAGCGCATAAAAATGCGCACCGAGCAAGACTTGGACTTGCTCGCCGAAACGGGCTTCTGCACGGGCATAGAGAACTACTCGCGCCACTTGGCGGGGCGTCCCGCAGGCTCGCGCCCGTGGTGTCTGCTCGACTTTTTTCCGAAAGACACCCTGCTGTTTCTCGACGAAAGCCATGTAACTTACCCGCAGATTCGCGGCATGTTCCACGGCGACCGCTCGCGCAAGGAGCGGCTCATCGAATACGGCTTCCGCCTCCCCAGCGCGCTCGACAACCGCCCGCTCCGCCCCGAAGAGTTCGATGCCCTAACGGGGCAGACGATTTTCGTCTCCGCAACCCCCGCACCCTTCGAGCTTTCGGTCAGCGACACCGTCGTAGAGCAAATCAACCGCCCGACGGGGCTGCTCGACCCCGAAATGATTGTCCGCCCGATTAAGGGGCAGGTTGAAGACTGCGCCGCCGAAATCAAGGCTGCTGCCGAGCGCGGCGAGCGCGTTTTCGTCACAACCCTCACAAAGCGCATGAGCGAGGAAATTACGGACTATCTGCGCGAAAACGGCGTCAAGGTCGAGTACCTCCACAGCGACATCGACGCAATCGAGCGCGTCGAAATTCTGCGGCGTCTGCGCTTGGGAGAGTCGGACGCGCTCGTTGGGGTAAACCTTTTGCGCGAGGGAATCGACGTTCCCGAAGTGTCGCTTGTCTGCATTCTCGACGCCGACAAGGAGGGCTTTTTGCGCAGCGCAACAAGCCTTATCCAGACGGCGGGACGCGCCGCACGCCATGTTGACGGGCGCGTAATCCTCTACGCCGACAACATCACAGGCTCGCTCAAAACCGCCCTCGACACCTGCCGCCGCCGCCGCGAAGAGCAAATGCGCCACAACGCCGAATTCGGCATTACCCCGCAATCGGTCAGCCGCCCGATTCAACAGCCGCTTGTGAAAAGGGAAAACAAGTTCGCAAACGTCGGCAAAAAATCGAAAAGCGAAGTCGCTCGGCTCATCGACGAGCTTCAACAGGAAATGATTTCCTGCGCCGACAGGCTCGACTTCGAACGCGCTGCGGTTCTGCGCGACCAAATCAAATTTATCCGCGAGAATTGCGCCAAGTAGCTTGCTGCCCGCAATAATTTTCTTGCAAAGGATTGGTCGCAAAATACCCTGCGCAAACGTTAGTCCGATTGCGTATCAAACGTATGCGGGGGAGTTTTATTAATCTACAAAACTATACACTATGGGCATATCTAAAAAGTTATGGCTGTCGCTTGCGGTGTTCGTGCTGTCGGCTCTGTCGGTGACGGCGGCGGCAAAATTCAAATTCGTGGAGCTTGCGGGCAACACGCCGCTTACGGCAAACATCGAGGGAGACTACATGCCGATTAACGGGCTGAAAGCGGGCGAAGTCCGCAACTTCGGCGGCATAGATTTTAAAGTGGGCGACTCCGTCATGCGCCTCGACGCCCGCAAGAAGACCGTCCTGAAAGTTCCCGCAAGCAGGGACAGCTACAAGTACCTCTACATTCTTTCGAACCGCGGCGACAAAATCAAAAAGGACAATCCCAAAAAGCACGTTTCATTCCTCTATGTCCGCAACAAGCGCAGCGAAGTTCGCACTTATCCCAAGCTTTTCCGCGACACCGCGAGCATGTCGAAAAGCCGGACGCTCGAAAATTCAAAACCCGTCTACGGCGGCAAAAACGGCGAGCCTTACCTCTACATTTCGGTAGTGCCTATTAACCAAATCCGCGCGGGCGGCGTCGAAGAGATTGAATTCGAGCCGCGCAACCTCGTTTCGTGGAACATCGTCGGCATTACGCTCTCGAATGTGAAAGTCAACACGGGCTTGGTCTACCAGCTCGGCGGGCAGGAGTGGAAGGCGGTCGATATGTCAGACTTGGAAGTAGAGGCAGGCTCCGCGCTCGACCTCTCGAACCTCATGACTCCCGCTCCCGCAGGCAAATTCGGCAGGCTGATTGTCAACAAAAACGGGCACTTCGCCTTTGCCGGCAAGCCCGACGAACGCGTAAAATTCAAGGGCACAAACTCGCGCCCCGGCAACAGGTTCGGCAGGGAAATCAAGACGCACGAGGACATCGACAACTACGTCAAAAAATTCCGCAAGCAGGGCTACAACATGCTCCGCTGGCGCATTTCTATGTATCCGCGCGAATTCGAAGCCCCCTTCAAAATGAAGAAAGACGTCCGCGACCTCTACGACTACCTGATTTTCGCGCTCGCCCGCGAGGGCGTCTACTCGCACTGGATGCTCGCAAGCCACGATGTCGGCGAAATCGGCTTCGACTGGTCCGACCGCTTCGACACGAAGTCGCTCTTTATCTTCGGCGACCCGACCGTCCGCGAGGCTTGGCGCAAGTTTGTCCACATGCAGCTAAACCACGTCAACCCCTACACAGGCAAGGCTTGGAAGGACGACCCCTCCATTGCGACAATCGAATATTTCAACGAGCTTGACACCCTTCTTCCCTTCCACCGCGGCATGACCGCAAAGGGCAGGGCTTTCGGCGATTCCGCGTTCCAAAAGTGGGCGCAGAAAAAATACGGCAAAATCGACGCGCTCAACAAGGCTTGGAAAACGTCGTTCAAGAGCTTTGCGGAAGTCCGCCCGTTCAATGTCGAAAAGCACAGAAACCCCGTAGATGTTCCGCAGTTCGTGCTCGACTCAACTCGCGAAATGCAGCAGTTCTGCGAGAACGTCGTGCGCAATGAAATCGGCATGAAAGCGCCGCTCCACCAGCACAACTGCGTAATCCGCACCGACGTCTACATGCTGAGCGCCGAAGCCGGCAGCTACATGGCGAACAACCTCTATTTCTGCCATCCCAGCGCATTCATGAGCGAAGGCTCGTGCGTGGGGCAGGGCAGCTCGCTTACGCCCGACTACGCCGCCGCATACTGGCTGCACGCCGCCAATAAGCGAATCGCGGGGCGTCCGTACGCCGTAACCGAATACCAGCACTCGCACTGGAACCAGTACAAGCACGAGGCGGGCGTCCTCTTTCCCGCGTACTCCGCCTTTCAGGATTTCGACAACCTCACCGTCCATGACGAAGCCGTTTCCACGTTGGCTCCGCATAGGCTCGGCTCTTTCGAAGTGTTCAACTCGCCCGTCTACCGCGCCAACGAATTTCTCAGCTGCTTCCTGTTCTACCGCGGCGACGTCAAGCCCAGCCCGCACAGGGTGGACGTCGTCTACAACAAGGAGTATGTTGAGTCGTCGCCGCTGATTGGGCGCGGCATGAACCACGAGCAGGCGAAGCTTGCGTTCATGACGGGCTTCGGCATCGATTTCCCCTCAGCGCGGAAAATCGACGAGCTGAAAAACATTCCCGTAAAGCCCGCCGACATCAAATGGAAGCCCATGGGCGCGGCGAAAAACATTTGGGGCAACGGCTCTGGTCCCGCTCCCGCAATGGAGAAAAAGGACTTCGACATAGCCGCCGCCGCCAAGACTCTCAAACGCGACAGAATCCTCACTGCCGACAACATCTCCGACCCCGCAAAAAACATCTATCAAACCGACACGAAGGAAATCACGCTCGATTTGAACGCGGGAACGGTCAAGGTTATCACGCCGAAGTCGGAGGCAGTCGTCGTCAAGGAAAACACGCGCGACATCAATCTCGACAGGCTTTCGGTGAAGTCGTCGAGCGTTCCCGCGTCGGTCGCGGTTGTGTCCGTGGACGGCAGGCCGCTTGCCGACAGCGGCAGAATGGTGCTTGTCTATAACACCGACAACGCCTCCACCGGCTGCGAGCTTTCGATGGACCGCATGACGCTCGTAAGTGTGGGTTCGTATCCGATTATCGTGCGCACTGGCAGGCTTTCGGCGGAATTCAAACTGCCCGAGCAGAACTTTTTTGCGCGGCTTTTCGCCCCGAAAAAGTACAAAGTTTACGCGCTGAAAATCACGGGCAAGAGGGCGGAAGAGGTGAACTTTGAGGTAAGGGACGGCAAGATGATAATAGACCTCGACACCTCCAAGCTGAAAGAGCCGGCGGTGTTTTTCGAAATCGTAGACGAGGCGTGAAAGTACCTGCCTAAGGGCGTTTCACGCGCGACCCAGACCGCTTACATACGCCAAGTATGCTACGCGCCCTGTGCCGCGCGCAAAGCCGCCCTTATACAGGCACTTTGACGCCTCTAACAAGTCAGCGCACGGCGCGAAGATTTTTAAAATGCTTTGGGATAAAAGTTTGGTTGGGCGTTTCGCACAGCTACCGTAGTTTCGGGATTGCCGCGTACGCCACGCACCCCGCAAGCGCGGGAAAGCCACCGTCTGAAC
>JAJXPD010000003.1:34095-34626 GCA_021641325.1 Opitutales bacterium | reverse complement strand
TTTGCTGCTGGAAAGTTTCTGGGCGCGGCTGCGGCTCTTGCTCTTTTCGCCGCAGTAATCGCGGCGGCGGCGTGCCTTATGCTTTTCATCACGCGGGCGGGTTTCGGAGAGGCGGCGGAGCGACTTTCGGGGGGGCTTGAAACAAACTATGCGGGCGTCTGCGCGTACGCGTTCGCGCAATGGTGCAAGCTTTGCGCGGTTGCGGCGGTTGCGGCGTTCGTGTGCTCGGTGTCAAGCTCCCTGCTCTTCTCGGCGGTAGTGTCTTTCATGGCGCTTGCGGTTTCGACCGCGGGCGAAATCACGCGCTGGCTCGGCGGAAAGACGGAGGGCTTTGCAAAAATCGCCTCCTATGCTTTTCCCGATTTCAACATGTTCAACGCCCTCGAAAAGTTCGCGTTTGCGCCCGTCGACTGCGCTGCGTTCTGGGCGGCTGTCGCGTACGCTGCGGTATATTCTGCGGCGGCGGTTGCGGCGGCGGCATTCGCGTTTTCCAAGCGAGAATTTTAGCATGTTCGAGAAAACGCAGATTTT
>JAJXPD010000003.1:26337-34085 GCA_021641325.1 Opitutales bacterium | reverse complement strand
GGCGATTGCGGGCTTTCCCGCAAAAGACGCGCTTGCTGTCGGCGGCGAAACGCTTTCTGCGGAATCGTTCGGAGGCGCGGGCGGCGGCGCGCTCTGGGGCATACTCGGCGGATACCGCTCGCTTGTTTCGGACTTCGCGTGGATAAAAGCCTACATCGACTGGGAGAAAAAGGACGTTGCCGGCTGCATGGCGGCAATCGACCTAGCCACGAAAATCGACCCCTCCATGATTACGTTTTGGACTCAGGGCGCGGCGATGATTGCATTCGACACCCCCCACTGGCTTCTTCAAAAACTGCCGCCAAAACAGCGCGACGAATCCGCCCTGCGCCTGCTAAAAAAGCGTCAGGCGGCGATTGCGCTGAAACTTGTCGAGCGCGGCTTGAAGCTGCACCCCGACAGCGAGCAGCTCTGGCTGCAAAAAGGGCAAATAGCAATTTCAATCGGCGACAACAAGCTTGCGGAAGAGTGCTACGCGCGGCTTGCTACGCGCCCCGCCCCCACCGTTTACTCGCGCAGAATTTATGCGTCGCTGCTTGCAAAAAACGGCAAGTTTCAAAAGTCGATAGATGTTTTGGAGTCGGTCTTGGCGGAAACCGACGCCGACTCTCCCCTAAAAAAACTTCTGGAAGACCATATTGCCCGCACGCGTTTGATGCTTAAAAAGACGCAATAAAAAAGCGTCCGAATGTTCGCGGACGATTCACGGTTTTCGGGGAATACGGGCGGAAATGCCCTCCCGCTTTTTGTATGCGCCTGCGCCGCCCGCGATTTTGCGGCGGAGCTTTTGCGCGGCTATTTTTCGGCTTGGCGGGCTTCGAAAAGCTCGGTATCCAAGCCGTGGTGTTTGCGGTATTCGACCGCCTGCTTGTCGCCCATGTAGGATTTCAGCAGTTTGGGGTCTACCCGCAGCATGTCCACCATGATAAGTCCGTCTATGCACGAGCCGAAATCGGGGTCTACGTTGAACGCCAGCAGTTCGCCGTCGAGCTTCAAGTAGTGTTTGAGCAGCGTCGGGATTCCCTTGTTGTCGATTTCCACTTCCGAGACGAGCGCGGAGATGTGGTCGATGTCGTGCGCGCCTTCAAGCAGAGCCTTTTTGTCGATGTTTTTCATCTTCACTTTCGGCGGCTTTTTTGCCTTGACGAATTTTGCAAGCTCTTCCGAAGTTTTGCGCTCCGACAGGAACTGAACCATCAGGTCTTTCGAAATCGAATTGTAGTGGGTGCTTATGCTGACAGGCCCGTAGAGCGTGCGGTAGTGGGGGTTGCGGTAGAGGTATTCGCCGATTCCCCTCCACAGAATCGCGAGCGTCGAGCGTTTTTTCTGGTACTCGCTCGCGATGAACGACCTCCCCATTTCGAGCGCGGGGTTGATTCTGTCGATAAGTTCGCGCTGAATTTGGAAGAGCGTCGACGCGTACAGCCCCTGCACGCCGAGCGAATTCATGATTTTATCGGTGCGCCCTATTCTGTATGCGCCCGCGATTTTCCTGTTTTCGGCGTCCCACATGAACATGTGGAGGTAGTACTGGTCGAACTCGTCGTTGTCGACGCTCTTGCCCGAGCCTTCGCCGACTTCGCGGAAAGTCTTTTCCCTGAGCCGCCCGATTTCCAGAAGCGTCCACGGAATCTGCCACGCCTCGGCGCAGAATACCGAGATTTTCTCGCCGCGAATCATGCACGCCGACTGCGGAAGCGCGCCTATTTCCTTCGCCATTTTGTCGGGGTCGATTGGCAGGATAAGCTCCTGCATTTCCCTGTGCATAATCGGGAAGATTTTTTCTATGCTGCGCTGGATAATCTGCAACTGTGTGGGGTTCTGTTTTTCGCCCTTGTTGTTGCGCCCGCCCAAGACGTACGAGTTTATGCGAAGCCACGACGTCAGCTCGTCGTCGGTCGGAAATTCGGGAAGTTTCCGCGCCGAAATCACGCCGCCCACTTTCATCTTGATTTTCCTGCGTTTCGCCACTCCGAACATTTCGCGGATTAGCAGCATTGTGCGCAGGCGCGGGTGGATAAGACCGGCGATATAAAACAGCCACGAGTTGCGCCCCTCAAAATAGACGGGCAGAATGTTCGCGTTTGTGCGGCGGGCGATTTGGGCGATGTTCGTGTTCCATTCGGGGTCGCTAATGCAGCAGTCGCGGAGGTGGATGTGCGAAACCGTGCCCGACGGGAAAGTTCCCACGCAGCCGCCGTTTTTGAGGTGGCGGATTGTGTCTTTCATCGACGACACGTTTTGCGCCGTCGCCGCCTTGCCGCCGAATGGGTTTACGCAAATCGACCACTCCTTGATTTCGGGCATTTTTGCGAGAAGCCCGTTGACGATTACCTTTGCGTCGGGACGCGCCCGCAGGAGCACCGCGCCCATTATGATTCCGTCGATTCCGCCGAGCGGGTGGTTCGAGACAACCACGAGCGCGCCGTCTTTGGGGATTTTCTTGAAGTCGTCGTCGTCGATTTCGTAGTTAATTCCGATAGCCTTGATTGCGCGTTCGTAAAAGTTGCCCGACGTGTGTCTTTTGAGAAAATCGTATGTCGAGTTCAGCTTTGTGATGCCGAGAAAGCCCTCGAACGGCTTTTTAATAAAGCCGTAGAATTTTTTGAGGGTTTTGTTCGAGATTGCCGAGCCAATATCGACGACTTTGTATTCTTCGTTTGAATCCATCGGGAGCTTATGTTGGCACAAAAAATCGAAGAAATCAATCCTCTTCCGAAAGTTTGAATTCGACTGCGTCTTTGAGCGCCTCCCACGAGGCTACGATGATGTTGTCGGACGCGCCGACCGTGCCCCAGACGCGCTTCGAGTCTTTCGACTCTATCTGCACGCGCGTGATTGCGTTTGCGCCCGCGCCGCTGTCGATTATGCGCACTTTGAAGTCGGAAAGCTCGATGTCTTTTATTTGCGGGAATTTTTCGACCAACGCCTTGCGGAGCGCAAGGTCGAGCGCGGCGACAGGCCCGTGCGCCTCGGCGACGGTGTGTTCGATAGTGCCGCCGATTTCGAGCTTCACCGTTGCCTCCGACTTCGTGATTCTCGCAAATTCGTCGCGCTCCACAATGACCCTGTACCCGCGCACCACAAAGTGGTCGCTGTGTTTTTTCAGGAATTTCGAGAGGAGAAGCTCGAACGACGCGTCCGCCGCCTCGTACTCGTAGCCCCTGAATTCGAGGTTTTTAAGCTCGTCGAGGAACTGCCCGATTACCGGGTCTTTCGAGTTTACGTCAACGCCCATGTCGCGCGCCTTCATCATGACCGACGCCCTGCCCGACATGTCGCTTACAAGCACGCGCGTGCGGTTGCCCACAAGCGACGGGTCGATATGCTCGTAGCTGCGCTTTACCTTGTTTGCGGCGTCGGCGTGCACTCCGCCCTTGTGCGCGAAAGACGACGCGCCGACGTCTTACACACGCGTGTCGCTTCTAAGGTTCGCCATTTCATCGAGGAACAGCGAGAGGTCGCGCAGTTTTGCGAGGTTTCTTGCGCAGTCAACATTCTCGCCCATTTTCAGAACGAGGTTCGGGATAATCGTGCAGAGATTTGCGTTTCCGTTGCGTTCGCCAAGCCCGTTTATCGTGCCCTGAATCATGGTTGCGCCCCTGCGGACGCCTTCGAGCGAAACCGCGACGCCCAGTCCGCAGTCGTTGTGGCAATGCACGCCCACGGGGATTCCGTCCATGTGGGCTACGACCTTTTCGACAATCGCGCCGAATTCGTCAACCATCGTGCCGCCGTTTGTGTCGCAAAGGCAGACGAATGCCGACCCGCCGCGCTTTGCGGCGTCGAGGGTTGCGAGCGCGTATTCGGGGTTGTCCTTGTAGCCGTCGAAGAAATGTTCGGCGTCGTAGAAGACCGTTCTGCCGTGCGACACGAGGTACGCCACGGTTTCCTCAATCATTTTGAGGTTTTCCTCGGCGGTGGTTTTTATGACCTCTTCGACGTGCAGAAGCCACGTTTTGCCGAAAATCGTTATGACCGGCGCTTCCGATTCGAGAAGCAGCGCAACCTGCCTGTCGTCCGCAACCGCGGTATTCGCCCTGCGCGTCGAGCCGAACGCCGCGATTTTTGCGTGGGCAAGTTTGAGGCTTTTCGCCTGTTTGAAAAACGCCATGTCGCGCGGGTTCGACCCCGGCCAGCCGCCCTCGATGAAGTCGAAGCCGAACTTGTCCATCTTTTCGGCGAGTCGTAATTTTGCCGTGACGGAAAGCGAAACGCCTTCGCATTGAGTGCCGTCGCGCAGTGTTGTATCGTATATGAAAATTTTATTTTTGCCCATAGTTTTTTGGCTTTTGACACTATTTTTTTCGCGGCGCAATCCGCCGCCGTTTGGGAGTGAGGAAACGCCCGCCCGCCTTGCATCGGACGGGCTATCTAATGCCTTTCGCCTCTATGTATGCGCGGATTTTCCCCGCGTCGGCGTCGGAAATTTCCTTTACGATTTTCCTGTCGAGAAGCTTTTCGAGCGACTCCGCCGTCGGGTGAATCCCCAGCGTGTCTTCTATGAGCTTAGGGAATTTCGCCGCGTGCGCCGTCGAAAGCACAACCTTTGTTCCGCTTTCGGGCAGGTCTTTGAACGCGCACGCCGTGTGCGGGTCTATGACAACGCCGTACTTTTTGTATATTTCGGAAATCGTCGCCGCAATCTCTTCGTCCGACATTCTCGACGCGCTGAATTCGCCCGCCTTGAAGTCTTCGAAAAACCACTTGCCGTCGCGCTTGAACGCCGACATTATCCCGCGGACTTTTTCGGAGTCGCCGCCCGTGAAGTAGTAGATGAAACGCTCGAAATTCGACGCAACCTGAATGTCCATCGACGGCGCGTAGCTTGGCGCGACCCCCGAAAGCTCGTAGACGCCCGAATTGAAGAGGCGGCAGAGAATGTCGTTGCGGTTTGTCGCAACCCTGAACCCCGCTACGGGCAAGCCCGCCTTGTGCGCAAGCCAGCCCGCGAACACGTTGCCGAAATTGCCCGTGGGCACTACAAACGTGATGCTTTCGCGCTTTTGTTTCGGCAGGCTAAGCCACGCGTAGACGTAGTAGACGCACTGCGCGAGAATTCGCGCCAAGTTGATGGAGTTTACGGCCGAAAGATTCCACTTTGCCTTGAAGTCCAAATCGCCGAAAAGCCCTTTTACAATCGCCTGCGCGTCGTCGAACGTGCCGCGGATTGCAATCGGAAAAACGTTTTCTGCCCCCGTGCACGCCATTTGACGTTCCTGCAAGGGCGAGATTCTGCCTTCGGGATAGAGTATGAAAATGTTTACGTTTTTCTTGCCCAAAAGCCCGTTGATTGCGGCACTGCCCGTGTCGCCGCTCGTCGCGCCGAGCACGTTGATTTTTGCGCCGCTTTTCGAAAGCAGATATTCGTACAGGTTCCCCACGAATTGGAGCGCGAAATCCTTGAACGCAAGCGTCGGACCGTGGTAGAGTTCGAGCAGATAATGCGATTCGTCGAGCTTCGTAAGCGGGGCAATGCGCGGGTCGTCGAATTTTTTATACGACGCGTCCACGATTTTTTTGAGGTCGGCTTCGGGAATGTCGTCGGCGAAGATTTTCAGGAACTCGAAGCACACTTCGGGGTACGTCAAGCCCTCCCACGACGCCAGTTTTCCAGAAATGTCGGGAATCGACGCGGGAACGTAGAGGCCGCCGTCGGGCGCAAGCCCCTCGGAAACCGCTTCCGAAAACGCCAGTTTTTTGCTTTGTCCGCGTGTGCTTATGTATTCCATTTCAAGCCTGTCTGTTCTGTCTTTTTTATAGGCAATTTGCGCCGCGTTAACAGCGCATTGCCTTGGTCCGAAACATTTTTTTCGAACGCAAAATTTGAAAAGCGCACCGCTTTGCGTCGGGGCGCGGAAACTATTTGTCGAGCGCAAACGCCGCGTGGAGCGCGTTCGCCGCCGCGTCGGCGTCTTCAAGCGAGATGCCGACCGAAATCTTGATTTCGCTCGTCGTGATAATCTGCACGTTTATGCTGTTGTCGGCGAGCGTGCGGAAGAACTTTGCCGCAACGCCGCTGTGCGAGCGCATGCCCGTGCCGATGACCGAAACCTTGGCGATGTCGCCCGTAATCGAAACCGTCGCGCCCTTGATAGTTTCGCAATGCGCGCGCAGGACTTTTTCGGCTTTCGCCGCGTCGTCTTTCGAGACCGTGAAGGTGAGGTTCGCCTTGCCGCCGCGTCCGACGTTCTGGACAATCATGTCGACCACGATTCCCGCCTCGCCGAGTTCGCGGAAGATTTCCGCCGCGGTGCCGGGCTTGTCGGGAATGTCGCTTACTGTAACTTTCGTCTGGTTTCTGTCTATTGCCACGCCGCTGATTACGACGTCTTCCAATGATGGTGCTTCCGATTTCACTATTGTTCCGGGTTCGTTGTTAAAGCTTGAGCGCACTTCGAAAACTACGTTGTGCTTCTGCGCAAATTCCACGCTTCGCGCCTGCATGACTTTCGAGCCGAGCGACGCCATTTCCAAGAGTTCCTCGTACGACATTTCGGGAATTTTGCGGGCGTTTTTGACCACGCGCGGGTCGGCGGTGTAGACGCCGCTGACGTCGGTGTAGATTTGGCAGATGTCGGCTTTGAGAGCCGCCGCCAGCGCGATTGCAGAAAGGTCGCTTCCGCCGCGTCCGAGCGTGGAAACGTTGCCGTGGCGGTCGATTCCCTGAAAGCCCGCGACTATCACGACCTCTCCGCGCGACAGGCATTCGCGAATGTCGCCGCCCGTGATTTCGACTATTCTTGCGCGGGTGTGGGCGTCGTCTGTAATGATGCCCGCCTGCGCGCCCGTCCTCGACACCGCTTTGAGCCCCAGCGAGTGCAACGCCATCGCCGTAAGCGCGATTGTCTCCTGTTCGCCGACGGCAAGGAGCATGTCCATCTCGCGCTCGTCGGGAGTTGCGGAAAACGTTTTCGCTCTGGCGATAAGTTCGTTTGTTACTCCGCTGCGGGCGGAGACGACCACGACGACGCTGTTTCCGCCGTCCACGAACGTTTTGATTCGCTTTGCGACATTGAGTATTCTGTCGGTATCGCCGACGGACGTGCCGCCGTATTTCTGTACAATCAGAGCCATATGCAAGTGTTTTTAAAATAAAAAATCAGTTGGAATATCCTGATAATATCGGCAATACTGTCAAGCAATTTCGCTAAAATAGCGCGGGGCGCGGGCGCGGAATCCGTGCCGTTCGGCGTCAGCCAGCCCGCGCCTTGCGGAGGTTCATGAGGGCGATTCCGAAAAGCATTGCGGCGATTCCCGCAACTTGGAGTGCCTCCACCCTTTTGCCCAAAACCGCCGCCGCGCACAGCACCAACACGGGCAGTTCGACAGTCATTATGATCGCGCCTGCCGCCGCGCCGATTCTGGGAATCCCCGCCGAAAACAGCGCGATGGAGTGCGTCGTTCCGAAGACCGTAAACGCCAAGACCAAGCCCTTTGCCGAAAATTCGGGCATTCCGCCGCCCGCAAACACCATTAAAACATATTTAAAATTCTTCATTTTCCTTGTTGTTTCGATTTTCATATTCGATATGTCGAAACAATCGCAAAAACAACGCATAGGCGGGCGGACTGCCCGTCTTGCAAAATGCGCGTAATTGTTCCGCAAAATTGCCTGCGGGATGCGGGCATGGGAAGCATCGAAGAATTATTCGCGGCGGAGAATGCCCGACGTTTTTTGCGAGAAATAAAGAAAAAAACTGCTTGAAAATCCGACGCGGTTTTGAGATAAGAAAAATAAGAAACCT
>JAJXPD010000003.1:24427-26327 GCA_021641325.1 Opitutales bacterium | reverse complement strand
TCGATACTGCCGACTCGGTTCCCATCCTTAATGACATCAATTCAGGGAGCATGCCGCGCGCGGTGGCTGTCAAGCCGTCCGGAACGGAAGGCAAAAGTCGCGCCGGCCGCACCCACCTCGTTAAAAAGAGGTTGCGTTAACCTAACTGGCAAGGCGGCATCGGCGGGGGTTTCCCCTTTTTTATGCGTTGGGCTTTGCACGCGTCGAAATCAGGAACGCGGGGAAATCCTACTACAAAAAATGCGCTTCAAACGAAGCGCATTTTGTTTTGCCCAAGTTCGACCGTCCGACGCCTATTTTACGGAGCTTGGCAGGTGCAAATCTTCGGAATTGAATCTGTTTATAAAGTTGTCGCGCCAGACGAGCTTTCCGGAGCCTTTCCGCTCGAACTCCTCTTTGTACAGGCGCGCGTTCGGCGACGTTTTCGTAAAATACCCGTCGGATACTATGAGCGTTCCGCGCCTGTGCACAATGGCTACGGGGTTGTCCATTTTAAAAGTCTTGTAGTTGTTGAAATACGAGCACCCCAAAAGGCGCGTATTCGCCTCGACAAGAAAGCCGATAAGCCCCGTGTCGGCGTAGCAGTCGCGCAAAAGCGTGTCGCCGCCTGAGAGCTTGAAGCAGATTGAATCGGCAAGCATTTCGGGCAAGCCGCCCTTTTTTGCGGGAGGTATCGGCCCGCCCCAAACGTGGCAGCGCGTGTAGCGGTTCGAGCCTCCGCGCCGCTGGTCGATTCCTATTGTGTAGTCTACAATAATGCAGTCGGTAAAATGGCAGTCGCCGCTGTAAATTTGCATGCCTGCGTTCCCCGCAAGCCCGCGCATCGAGTTGCGGAAATACAGGTTGTTTGCTACAAGCTCGTAGCCGCCGCGCTTTTCGGCATCGCCCACGGTAAGCCCCGCCTTTTTGGGGTTGCGGAAAAGCGTGTCCCGAAAGGTGAAATGCTGGAAGTTTACGATTTTCACGCAGCCGTCGGCAAGCCCGTTTGCGTCGAATTCCCCGCCCGAAATGAAAGCGTTGTTGCGGCGGCTTTTCGAAGCACTTGCGGCGTCGTAGTAGAGCATGAACTCCATGGGCTTTACGGCGACGAACTTCGCGGTAATTTCCATGCGGAGCGACGCGCCGTTTGCGACGTTTAGGGTGGAGTCAATCTCGTACCTGCCTTCGGGAATGTCGAGCACGCCGAGCGGCACGCTCGCGACGGCGCGGGCAAGGCGCGGCGAGTCGGAAGTTTCGCCGTCGAGGCGCGGAAAATCCGCAAGATTCGCGCCCGACGCGGCAAGGGAGGCGAAAGCGCAGGAAAGAAGGACCGCAAGTTTTTTCATGATATTTTGCGCTATTTTTTGTT
This sequence comes from Opitutales bacterium, assembly GCA_021641325.1. Lineage (GTDB taxonomy): Bacteria > Verrucomicrobiota > Verrucomicrobiia > Opitutales > Intestinicryptomonadaceae > Merdousia. Next base: position 24,979 of record JAJXPD010000003.1, on the reverse strand, counting down.
TTTATCGAATATCAAAAGAGCCATGCCGTTTTTGCCGAGCGAAACTTCCGCGTTGCCTCCCCCGCCCGAAGCTTCGGCCTTTCCCAAAGTTTCGGATTTCGCAAACGTCGCGCCGTCCACGGAGACCTTTGCCGACACGGGTTTGTCGAGCCACAAATTGGCGACGAACACAGCGATTTGCGAATCGTTTTCGAATGTGGTGTAGTCGAGCCTGTCGTCGGAGACTTCCGCCAAGTCGCGGTCGCGGTATGTCCCGTTGAGAATGAGACTGCGGTATTTGCCGCGCAGGGCGTTTGCGGCGGAAAGATACGCCTTGTAGCGCGGGGTTTCGTCTATCGTCGCGCGGCAGCGGTAGATTTCGACGTCGCTCGTCCAGCCCCACATCAGGCAGAGATTCACGCGGCGTTCGATGTCGGAGTCGTCGCGGATTGTGCGGTCCGAAAAAATCACCTTCGGGAAAGCGTATTTGAAAAGGGGAACGTAGCGCATAAGCGGCTTGCCGTCGGGGCGCTTTTTCGCGGCGGAATAGTCCATGCCGCACGAATGCGCAAA
>JAJXPD010000003.1:4351-24417 GCA_021641325.1 Opitutales bacterium | reverse complement strand
CGCCAAATCGGGTTTTTTCGACTTTATGTATGCGCGGATTTTTCCGAGCATTTCCGACTTGTGCCTCATCATGTCGGTGCACGGCACTTTGTGCTTGTGCGAAGCGTCCCAGCATATTTGGCTGCCGCTTCCGAGCTGGTCGAAAAATATTCCGTCGACGCCCAGCGACACCGCGCGGTCCACATATCCTTTGAGCACGCGCTCCCATTCGTCGGTTCCGTGGCACGCCGTCACAAAGGTCTTGTGCCCGAGCACACGGAGCCCCGTGCCGTCGCCGCCAAAGGGATAGCGTTCGATGTGCGGCAGCCCGCTCGGAGTTTTTACGCAGACTTTTTCTCCGCGGCCGCTCTTGTAGTAGTCGGTCGAAACGTCGATGAGCTGTCCGTTGAAATAGAGTAGCACTTTTCCGCCGCGGGCTTGGTATTTCCTGATGTTTTCGCGCAAAACGGCGTCGCCGCCCTGCTCCGTTTCGGGGGAATAGTCGGGATAGCCGGCGTCCATGCCCTCTTTCCACCAGCCGAAAAGCAGAATGGTGTCAAGCCCGCATTCGAAGCCAGCCGTGCCGATTTCGGAGTCGAGCTTCGCATACGGAAAGAACACGCGCCCGTATTGGTGGCGCATAATTATCCGCTGCCAGCCGTTCATATTTTCTATGAATTCGGGACGCTCGGGAATTTTGAAGAAGCTTTCGCACGCGCGGGCGTACAGACGCGCCCCCTCGCGCCAATCGCCGACGGTCGGGGCGACGGCAAACTCCGCGGTTGCGTACGATTCCCCCGGTTTTATGAACGGGTACTTCACCATGGCGACGTCGAGAAACTTGAATTTGCCGTTTTCCTTGCGGTATCTTGCCAAATGCAGGGTAAGCTCGAAATTCGGGTCTATCGAGGCGAAGTAGAGCGAGCCTTTTGGGTTTTGAATTACAAACATGTTCATCGTGCGGGACATCGGGTACGGGACGTAGTGCTCGACGGCGATGTTGTCCTGCGATTTGTACTGGGTTTCGGCGCGCTCCACATGCTTGTAAAAGTCGGGTACAAGCGCGCCGCCTCCGCCCGAATTCACGAGGCTTGCCGATTTGTCGATGCCCGCGTTTTTAATCATCGGGAACTGGAATTCGCGCAGGATTTTGTCTTTCGAGTTGTTCGAAATTTTCGCCGAAAAGCGGACTTCCTCGGCCTCCAAGCGGCACGCGACCTCCACGGGAAATTCTCCGCCGAACGAAAGCGTCGCGAGCGTGTCGGACTTTTTTTCAACCCTCACGGGGACGCTCTCCGACTCGACGGGCTCTTCGAGAAGCTCGTTCTGCGTGTAGATTATGCGCCAAAGCCCCTGCCCGCCCGCATAGTTTTCGCCCGAAATTTTGTTTTTGAGCAATGCAAGATTGCCCAAGTCGTCGAACTCGACGGCGAGCTTGCCGTTTTCGAGCCTCACGTTCGCCCAAAGCGCGGAAGCCGCAAGCGCAAGCCCCGCAAAAAATGCCAGTTTTTTTCTCATATACAGATATGTGTGTTGGTATTTGCGCAGATAAATAAACGGAAGTCCGCGGAATAGTCGAGAATTTTTTGCGCCCGCCCGCCGTTTCCGACGGGAGAAGAAAAAATCGAAAAAAAGAGTTGCAAGAATCAAAGTCCGCGCGATAATGCGAAGCTTCAATTTTTATTAAACCAATAGAAAAGGAAAATAAAATGATTAAAGTAGGCATTAACGGTTTCGGACGCATCGGCCGCATGGTTTTCCGTGCAGCTTTCGAAAACTTCTCGAAGGACATCGAGATCGTCGGCATCAACGACCTGCTCGACCCCGAATACTTGGCTTATATGCTCAAGTATGACTCGGTTCACGGCAGATTCAACGGCGAAGTTTCCGTAGAAGGCAACTTCCTCGTCGTAAACGGCCAGAAAATCCGCATCACGGCTGAAAAAGACCCCGCGAACCTCAAATGGGACGAAGTTCAGGCTGACGTCGTTGTTGAATCGACGGGCTTCTTCCCCACGGAAGAACTCGCTTCGGCGCACCTCAAAGCCGGCGCGAAGAAAGTCATCATGTCGGCTCCCTCGAAGGACGCTACTCCGATGTTCGTTTACGGCGTAAACGACAAGACCTATGCCGGTCAGAAAATCATCTCGAACGCTTCCTGCACAACCAACTGCTTGGCTCCCATCTCGAAGGTTCTCAACGACAAGTTCGGTATCAAGCGCGGCTTGATGACGACTGTCCACGCTGCAACCGCTACCCAGAAAACGGTTGACGGTCCCTCGAAGAAGGACTGGCGCGGCGGCCGCGGTATCCTCGAAAACATCATTCCGTCCTCGACGGGTGCTGCGAAGGCTGTCGGTAAAGTTCTCCCCGAACTCAACGGCAAGCTCACGGGTATGTCGATGCGCGTTCCCTGCTCCGACGTTTCGGTTGTCGACCTCACGGTTGAACTCAACAAGGAATGCACTTACGACGAAATCTGCGCCGCTATGAAGGCTGCTTCCGAAGGCGAACTCAAAGGTATCCTCGGCTACACCGAAGACGCAGTCGTTTCGACGGACTTCCGCAACTGCCCGAAGACCTCCATCTTCGACGCAAAGGCCGGTATCCAGCTCGACAAGACTTTCGTCAAGGTCGTTTCCTGGTACGACAACGAATGGGGCTATTCGAACAAGGTTCTCGAAATGGCTCGCGTTATCGCCAAGTAATTGCGGCATTCGAACGCGGAGATTCGTCTCCGCAAAAAAAAGACGGCATTGCGCCGTCTTTTTTTTTGCGCTTGTCGGAATTTTAGGAGGCGGCGGGCGCGTTTTCGGCTTGCAATAAAAGCGGTATGTGAAATATTGAAAATACCATGCCGCAAAGCTCCGACAAAAAATTTTCGCCCAACCTGTATCTCCTCGGATTTATGGGCACGGGCAAAAGCGCGCTCGGCAAAAGGCTCGCAAAACGGCTCGGCTTCCGCTTTATAGACTCCGACGCCGAAATCGAGAGCAAGTGCAGAATGGAGACAAAAGACATCTTCGCAAAATACGGCGAGGAATATTTCAGAAAGCTCGAACGCGAATTCATCGAAAGCGGACACCCCGACCACGGCTGCGTGGTGGCGTGCGGCGGCGGGCTTTGCTGCCGCGGCGACATGCCCGAACTTGTGAAATCGAAAGGCGTAAGCGTGGTTTTGTTCAGCTCGCCCGACGAAATTTTGGCCCGCGTTTCGGGCAACGACAAACGCCCTCTTCTGAACGTTGACAACAGGCTCGAAAAGATAAAATCCCTGCTTGCCGAACGCACGCCCTATTACATGCGAAGCGGCGTGGCGATTGCCGCAGACCCCAACCTCAAAGTTTCGGAAGACAGAATCTTCCGCATCTACGCGGCAAAGCGCAGAAAGCTCGCAAAAAAACGAAACGCCAAATAAAGAAAAGCCGACCTTAACGAAGGCCGGCTTTTTTCTTACCCATGCAGACGCGCTTCGGCGGCTTGCTTAGAAGATGTCGGCGGGGTTCGCCTTGCGGAGCTTGCGCGTCGCCAAAAGCCCCGCAAAAACGCACATCGAAAGCGACAGACCGAAGACGATAAGCAGGCTGTCGAGCGACATGTACGTCGGCATTCCCGCAATCTCGCGCGTCATAATGTAGAGAAGCTCGGCGAGCAACGCCCCGGGGATAAAGCCCAAGAACGACAGAATGAAAGACTCCTGCACAATTATCCCCACAAAGAAAGAGTCGGCAAATCCGATTGCTTTCAATGTAGCGTATTCGGGAATGTGGTCGGAAACGTCGGTGTACAAAATCTGGTAGACGATAACCGCTCCGACGAAAATCGCAACCGCCATCGACGCGCCGATTACGAAGCCGATGGGCGTGCGCTTGCCCCAGTACGCCTTTTCCGACTTTACAAACTCGTCTTTTGTCATCACCTTCACGCTTTGCGGAAAAATCTTTTTCAGCGACTCCGCAACCTCGTCGGGGTTCGCCCCCTCGCGCAGTTTCAGGACACCCACATCGCTTACGCCCGACGGAGAGTGCCAGAATTTTTCGAGCGTGGCAAGGCTCATAAGCACGTTGCCGTCGGCGGCAAACGTAGGCCCTATTTCGATAAGCCCCACAATGTCCGACTTTTCGCCCGCGATTTCCGTGCGGACTTTTCCGCCGCTTTCGAACAGCCTGCCGACGTCGCCGTACTGCGAGCGCGAGAGCGAGTCGAACAGAACCGTTCCGTGGTTTTTTAATAAATTTTGCTGTTCGCAAATATCTTTTGATAAAAAGACCTTTCGGGACGGGTCGAAGGCGATAAGGAAGATGTCGCGCTCGCGGCCGTCGCCGACGCTCTTGAAAGACGCGCAGCCGAGCTTTATCGAATTCGCCTCAACAACGTCGGGGTTCGCGAGAGCCTGATGCAGCCTTACGTTTGCAAAGCCGCGCCCCACCCCGAAATATTCGTAGTGCGAGCCTACAATCATAACCTGCCCGTCGAGCAGCAGGAGCGGGCCGACAACCTGTTTGTAGAGCGCGGTTTGAAGCCCCATTTGGAAGAGCATCATCGCCACCGCGAACGTGATGCCCGCAAGAGCCACCGCAAACCGCTTGCTTTCGGACGCCAGTTGTAGCCACGCAAGCGGAATGCCGAGCGGCACGATTTTCTCGAAAAGACTTTTTTTGTTCCGCGCCACTTTGCTACTTCAAAAGGATGCGCACGTTGACCTGCGAGCCTATGAGGTTTTTGAAGCTCGAAGCGTCGTCGAGCTTGATTTTTGCGACAATCACGCGGGTGTTGGAGTACTCGCTTGGGTCGGTGCTGAACAGCCTGTTCGACTTCACATAGCCCGAAATCTGCACGACCGCCCCGCCGAAAACCTTTTTGCCGAGCGCGTCGGCGGTGATTTCCGCCCTGTCGCCGACCTTGATTTTCGCGATGTCGGCAACGTAGACTTCGGCGTTTACGAACATCTCGCGGGTGTTTGCGAGTTCGCAGACGCCCTCCGCGCCGACCGCCTCTCCGCGCTCGCAGTTGAGTTCGACGATTTCGCCCGAAACGGGCGCGCGCAGTGTGAATTCTTCGAAATGGCGGCGAGACTCGGCGACGACTTTTTCGGCTTCCGCAACGACGTTCTTTTCGTTGGCCTCGACAAGCGCGAGCATGCCTTTTGCCTGTCCGATTTTGCGGGCAAGCGACTCCTGCTCGTACTCGATTTCCTCGCGCTCGCGGCGCGGCGGGTCTTTTTCGTCGAGAATTTTTTTGTTTTGCGCGAACGAGCCGCCGAGGTCGTCCACAAGATTTTTCTGCTGCTGCACGCGGATTGCCGACGCGCTCTTCACCGCCGCGAGCACGGCTTCGGCGCGTTCGAGCGACGCCTTCGCCTTGTCAATCCCCGCCATTTCGGCGACCTTCGCGCCGCTTTCGACAAAGTCTCCCTTTTTCACGAAGAGCGTTTTGACAACGGGCTGCGCGCCCGTCGGCGACGCCGCAGTGAGCTTTGCAATGCGCTCGGCGGGCGCGACCCTGCCCATGCAGGCGACGGAGTCAAGCGCGGATTCGGCAAATGCGGGCATAGCCGCAAGCGACATCGACAGAATAAAAAGCGATTTTTTCATAAAGGTAAGATTAGTTTTCCGTTTTCGTTTTACAATACTTAATTGGAAAATCGGCGCAATCGGACGCGCTTTGCTAACGCCGCGCCACGCTTCCGACCGTCGCGGAAACCGAGCCGTCGGAGAAGCGCACGTCCAGAGTTTCGCCGACTTTTGCCGTCGCCGCCGAAACCGCGCGGCCGTCGGAATCGGTCGCAAGCGCGAAGCCGCGTTTTAGCGTGTTTTCAACGCCCAAAATTTCGAGCTGTTTCGACATCGCCGAAAGCCTGTCCGACATCGCCGCCAAGCGCGGAAGCGGCGCAACCGAGGCGAAGTGGGCGCGGGCTTCGGCAAGCTCCGAGCGGAGCGCGTGGATTCTTTGCGCCGCCGAAAAATCGAGCCGCGCCGACATTTCGTCGAGCCTCAGCGCGTAGTTTGCGATTTTTTCCGTCGGCGAATTCGCCCGCAAAACGCCCGCCTTTGCGTCGAGCTCCGCGCGCAACGCGGCCAGCCTGAACTGCGCGCGTTTACAAATATTTTCGAAAGTCTCGCGCAATGCCGAAGACGCCTCGATGTACGCGCTCGAAATGTGTTCCGCCGCCGCGCTCGGAGTTTCGGCGCGGAGGTCTGCGGCGAAGTCGGAAAGGGTGAAGTCAATCTCGTGCCCGACCGCGGAAATCGTGGGTATCGGGCATGCCGCGACGGCGCGGGCGACGATTTCCTCGTTGAAAGGCCACAGGTCCTCCAAACTTCCGCCGCCGCGCATGAGCACAAGGAGGTCGAACGGCGAGCCGTCGGGCGCGGCGCGCGTCTGCGCGTATTCTATTTGCGAAACTATTTCCCGCGCCGCCTCCGCCCCCTGAACCCTCGACGGCAGAATCCACACGTTGCCGCGCCAGCCGCGGCGCGTAAGTATTCGGCAGAAGTCGCGGATTGCCGCCCCCGTCGGCGAAGTTATGACCGCCACGTTTTTGGGAAGCGTCGGAATTTGTTTTTTGCGCTCCGCGTCGAAAAGCCCCTCGTCGGCAAGCTTGCGTTTGAGCGCGTTGAAGCGTTCGGCGAGGCTTCCCGCTCCGTCGGGCAGAGCCGCGCGGACAATCAGCTGGTAGTTGCCGCGCTGTTCGTAGACCGAGATTTCGCCGTACGCGAAAATCTTCATGCCCTCGCGCAGGGGGAAAGACACCGCGCGGGCGTTGCCCTTGAAGAGCACCGCCGAAATCGCGGCGTCCTCGTCTTTGAGCGTGAAGTATGTGTGTCCGCTCGAATAGGTTTTGAGGTTCGAAATTTCGCCGCTTAGCCACAGTTCGGGAACCGACGTTTTTACCAGCATTTTGAAACGCCGCGAGAATTCGCCGACGCTCAAAATTTCATCGCTCTGTTTTAGAAATTCCATTTTTTTTGAGTTTGTGCCCGTAGCGTTTTTCGAGCATTCGGGCGATTACGGCGACGACCATCAGCAGGCTCGACCCCAAAATTATCTTCGAAATTCCGCCCTCGAAAATCCCCTCGCCGAAATACACATACGCCGAAATTTGCAAATACTGAATCGGCAGCGACACCACGACGTACTTGAAAAACGAAACGTTCGCCGCGCCCAAAACGTAGTTTTGCACCGCCAGCGGATTTCCGGGAATCATGCGCATCAGAAACGTCAGCTCGTACTGCTCGTAGGGCGGGATTTCGGGAATATTCACGCCGCGCTTTTCGAGCACCCGCCTGAGAAACAACCCGAATTTCCGCGAGATGAAATACGACACCACAACGTTTGCCGAAACTCCCGCAAGGCAGAACAGCAGCACAACCCAGTAGGGTTCGGGACGCGCCGCCGCCACGACGAATACGGGGGTTACGGGCAGGAAAAACAGCGGCAGGGCGAAAATCGCAAGCGCGTAGAACGCGAGCGGCACGCCGTCGAGAATCTTCACACTGTCGCGGAAATAGACCCCCAGTTCGGCGACGCCCCCCATGATTTCGTCGCGCCAAAGAAAGAGCGTCCACGCGAATACGAGCGCGACCGCCGCCGCGCCGAAGAGAACCAGTTTTGCCTTTCTGCTTTCGAAAAATTTTCTCATAAAAAACGAAGACTATTTTGCCGCGCCCGCGGATTTTCAAGCGTTAAATCCAGACGCCCTCCATTTGCGCGAATTTTTCGGACATCTTTTTTATGTTTCCGGAAATGTCGCATTCGTGCGAAAAGTCGGTCACCATTTTCACCATCGAAATTTTTTTGCCGAAAACCTCCGCCGCCCGCGCGAGCGCGTAGCCCTCCATGTCGACAAGCGGCGCGAATTTTCCCGCATACTCGCGCTCCTCGCGCGTCGAAACGGGGCTGCCGCTCGACACCAACGCCCTGCCCGCGCGTCCGAGCCTGAACGCCATTTCGTTGTAGGGTTCGAGGCACACCACTTTCGAAATTTTGTAGAATTTCCCCATCTCGACGGGTTTGCCGCCGAACGCCGTAGCCCCCGCCGCGCCCACGTTGAGAACGTCGCCGAACCTGAATTTCCGCGCCGCCCACGCGAACGCGACCGACGCGTTCACAAGCCCGATTCCCGTAATTACAATCAGATTCCGCCGATTGCGCCAGACCCTGAACGGCTCGGCGCAGATTTGTTTGTATCCGAATTTTTTTTCGGCGAGAACGCGCTCGGCCTCCATTCGGGTTGCGAAAAATACGGCTCTTAGCATAGAGAATCCAGAAGTTTTTTTCTTATCGGGGAGATGTCGAAAGAGTAGTCGTTGACGAACGCGTAGATGTGTTTTCTCAGCACGTCTGGGTCGAGGTACTGCGCCATGTTTGCGACATACGGGTAGGTTTTTTCGGGGTCGGCGAACGCCGCGCTCAGGCTTGCGCGGATTGCCGACTCGATCGAGGGGCGGCGTTCCGAAAAATCGCGGCGCACGCAGATGCAGCCGAGCGGCACGGGAAGCCCCGTCGAGTTGCTCCACTCCGCGCCCAAGTCGCACAGCAGTTCGAGTCCGAGAGATTCGTACACAAAACGCCCCTCGTGAATGAGCACTCCCGCGCGGAATTCGCCGGCCGCCACGGCGTCTGCGATTTTCCGAAAGTGCATCGGGCGCATTTTTACGTTTTTGCCGAATTTGTGTTTGAGCAGTAGCGCCGCCGTCGTGTTTATGCCGGGGACTGCGAATACGCAGTCGGCGTCGATTTCCCCGCGCCCGACAAGCACGGGGCCCGTGCCCATTCCGAGAGCCGCGCCCGCGTCGAGAAGCTCGTATTTGCCGTCGCACTTCGCGTACTGGGCAAAGGACATTTTTGTAATCGGATACGTTCCGTTTTCGGCGGCGAGGTTGAGGTTTTCGATGTCGTCGAAAACGAATTCGAAGTCCGACTCAACCGCGCCGTCGATTAGCCCGAAGTATGTGAACGTGTCGTTGGGACAGGGTGTGATTGCGAATTTCATTTTAGAATGCGCGTATTGTGTTGTAGAGACCGTCACGTTCGCGCGGGCGGAAACCCGCGTTGCGGATAACCCTGCGCATGTTTTCGGCGGTCGCCCTGTTGTCGATTCCCGCGGCGCGGACTACCATTTCGTCCATGAGCACCCCGCCGACGTCGTTCGCCCCGAAAAGCAGCGCGACTTCCGCCGCCCTCAGCCCCTCGGTCAGCCAGCCCGACTGCACGTATTTTACGTTGTCCAAAAATATGCGCGAGACCGCCAGCATTTTCAGAAATTCGGGCGAGCCGACGCGCTCCACTTTCCCCTCTATTTCGGTGTTTTCGGGGGCGACGGGCCACGCGATGAACGCCTTGAAGACACCCGTTTCGTCCTGAATTTTCCTTATCCGCGAAAGGTGCTCTATGCGCTCGGAAAGGTTTTCGCCTATGCCGAAAGTCATTGTTGCCGACGAGTACATGCCGATATGCGCAAGCGAGCGCATAACCTCGGTCCATTCCCCGACAGTGCACTTGTTGCCGCAAACTTCGGCGCGCACGCGCGGCACGAGAATGTCGGCAGCCCCCGGAACGGAATCCGCGCCCGCGTCTTTGAGGCGGCGCACGCAGTCGGCAATCGCAATCCCCGCGCCCCTCGCGAACCAGACGATTTCGGACGGCGAAAACACATGCAGCCAAAGCTCGGGATACGCCGCCTTTATCCGCCGCAAAAGACCCTCCGCCCATTCGAGGCGGAAGTCGGGGTGGAGGCCGCCCTGCAACATCAGCTGGACGCCGCCGCGCTCGACGGCGTCGCCGCAAAGCCGCAAAATTTCGTCGTCCGAAAGCGTGTACGGCGAGATTTTGCCCGCTTTTGCGTGGTACGCGCAAAACGCGCACATCGCCTTGCAGACATTGGAATAGTTCACCATGCGGTTGACGATATACCCCGCCTCTCCCGACGGGTCGAGACTGCGCCTGCGGGCGTCGGCCATGCGCCCCAATTCGAAGAGCGGCGCGTCGAAAAGCGCGAGGGCCTCCGCCTCCGAAACGCGCCCGCCGTTTGCGATTTTATCCGATATATCCATCGAGAGCCTCCACATATTTAAAGGATTTTTCGAACTCGCCGCCGTCGAATCTGTAAATCAGGCGCGAGTAGTATTTTTCCAAAACCGAACGCGCAATCGGCACGCCCTCCGACTGCTCGAAGCGTCTTGCGGCGACGTCGAGCCAGCGCGGCTTTTGCGATTCGAACAGTTCGAGCGACTTCCCGAAATATTCGCGCACTTCGCCCTCCGCCCCGCCGAAGATTCCGCGCCGCGCAACCGCCACCGCGTAAATCATGGGCACTTCCGCAACCTCTTTCCAGAGTTCGCCCAAGTCGGCGACAAAGCCGTAGTCGGAGGCGTCGAAAGAAAGGGCGCGGTTGCCGATAAGCAAAACGGCGTCGGCATCGGCGATTCCGTCGGCGCGCGGAAGCGCAAAGATGTCGATTTTGTATTTTTTGACCATCGCGTAGCGGAACGCCCTGATTGACGTGCCGCTTTCGGAAGTGATGAAAATTTTGCGCCCGCCGAGCCGCCCGAGGGGCGCGCGCGAAAACAGCTTTACCGACATTATTTCGCCGTCGCCTCCTATGCAAAAATCGGGGATAACCGCATAGTCTTTTGCGACTTTCGGATAAATCCAGCGCGAGATTAGCGAGATGTCGAGCGCGCCGCTTTCGACCGCGGCGTTAAGCTTCGACGGCACTGCCTCGCGCACGTCGAACGGCGGTTCCGCGCAGAAAAGCGGAATGCTGTTGATGTACGAAACCCTGCCGAAACTATGCGCCATAATTGGAATTGCATTTCACCGGCTCGAAGCCCGCTCCGGCTATCGTGCGCCGCATGAACTCTTCGGTGCGCTCCGTTTTAGCCGCTCCCGCCGCCGCCGCGACCTCCTCATGCCAGTGCGTTCCGCCGATGTCGTCCGCGCCGAAGTTAAGCAGTATCTGCGCCATTCTGTCGCCGAAGTGCGGAATCGGCACGCGGATATGCGGAAAATTGTCGAGAACGATTCTCGCAAGCGAGCATATTTTGAGGTCGTACACGCCCGACGCCTTCGAGCTAATCGCGCTTGCGCCGCGCCTGAACGGAAGCGGCACGAACGCCTTGAAGCCGCCCGTTTCGTCCTGCAATTCGCGCAGCCTGAACAGATGGTCTACGACCGTTTCGGGCGTTTCGATGTGCCCGTAAAGCATTGTGGCGTTTGTCTTCAAGCCGCAGCGGTGGGCGACGCGCATTGCGCCGAGCCATTCGTCGGCGGTGAGCTTGTTCGGCGAGATTTTTTCGCGCACGGCGTCGTCGAAAATTTCGGCGCCTCCCCCGGGGAGCGCGCCCGTTCCCGCGTCCATGAGCATGCGGATTACGGTTTCGAGCGGCAGCCCCGACACCCGCGACATCAGCACGCATTCCGACACCGTGAACGACACCACGTTGAGCTTTTGGTCGGCGTCTTTCACGGCTTTCACAACGTCGATGTAGTACGCCAGCGGAAGCTTGGAGTACATGCCGCCGATGATGTGGATTTCCTCCGCGCCCATTTTCGAAAAGTTCGCCGCCCTTTCGCGCACTTCGTCGGGCGAAAGCAGGTAGGAGCCTTCCTGCCCCTCCTTTCTGGAAAACGAGCAAATGGGGCAGAGAGCCTCGCAAATATTCGAATACGTTATCGCCGCGTTCACCGCGTAATAAGCCTTGTTGCCGTGGCGCGCCCTGCGGGCGGCGTCGGCGCGTTCGCCCAAATCGAGCGGACTGCCCGATTTCAAAAGTTCGAGAGCCTCTTCGCGTCCGATGCGTCCGCTTCTGTCTGCAAAATTTTCCATTCGGACAAGCATGGCACAAGCCGCGCTTTTGTCAAGCAGACAGGCGCGGAACAAACGCTCCGGCACTCCTCCTCCGCGAATTGCGGGCGGCTCGGCGGCGGCTTCGGGCGGACGTCCGCCACTTTTGGTTTGCGATTTTTTCCGAAAACGCAAAGATGGATACAATGAATTTCTTTAAATCCGCAAAGATTTACGCCGAAATGATAAAGCTCGGGCACACTTTGTTCGCGCTTCCGTTCGCGCTTTCGGCGTTGTGTTTGGCGCATTTGGCGGGCTTCGGCTTCGGGGCGGGCAAAATATTTTGGACGGTCGTTGCGTTCGCGGCGGCGAGGTCGGCGGCGATGGGCTTCAACAGAATCGCAGACCGAAAGTTCGACATTCTCAACCCGCGCACCGCAAACCGCCCCACCGCCACGGGCGAAATCTCCGTGCGAGACGCCGCGGTTTTTACGGCGATTTCGGTAGCGGTCTTTTCGCTTTCCGCGGCGATGATAAACCGGCTGTGCTTTTGGCTGTCGTTCCCCGCGCTCGTCGTGCTGCTGGGGTACTCGTACGCAAAACGCTTCACCTGCGCGGCGCACTACATCTTGGGGGCCGCGCTCGCGCTCGCGCCGATAGGCGCGTGGATTGCGGCGGCGGACTCCCTCGACCCGCGCATTCTGGCTCTCGGCTTCGCCCTGTTTTTCAACATTTCCGCATTCGACCTCATCTACGCCTTGCAGGACGAAAAGTTCGACATCGCCCACAACCTGCATTCCGTGCCCGCGAGGTTCGGGCGCAAAAACACGCTCCGCATTGCGTCGGTTTCGTTCGCGGCGGCGGCGGCGTGCCTTGCGGCGACGGGCGTTCTCTTCGGGTTGAACTGGGTTTACTACGCGTGCGTTGCGGCAATCGCCGCCATGTACGCCTACGGAATCTACGCGATTACGAAATTCGGCGAGTCTAAAACCCAGCTCGTTTTCTTCTACGAAAGCGTTTCGATTTCCGCGCTGATTTTCGCGGGGACGCTTTCCAACATAATTTTTCGACATGGATAGCGCACAAAAAAAACGCGCGGTCGTGGCGATTACGGGGGCTTCGGGCGCGGCAATCGGGATACGGACTGCGGCGATGCTCGTCCGCGCCGACGCCGAAGTATACTGCATTGTAAGCGACGCCGCCGCGGAAATCATACCCGACGAAATCGACGGCGCGTCCGACGCCGCCGCGGCTCTCGAACGGCTCGGAGTGTCCGCTCGGACGGTAAAATTTTTCGACGAGCGCAATTTCCGCGCGCCTCCCGCGAGCGGCTCGTTTTTATTCGACGCAATGGCAATCGCGCCGTGCTCGATGAAAACCCTCGGAAAGCTCGCGTGCGGAATCGCCGACAACCTGATTGTACGCGCGGCGGAAGTCGCCTTGAAGGAACGCCGCAGGCTGGTTGTCTGCCCGCGCGAGACGCCGCTTGCGCTCTCGCATATCCGCAACATGGAAACGCTTTTTCTTGCGGGGGCTACGGTGCTTCCGCCGTGCGTGTCGTTCTACGGAAAACCGAAAACCGCCGACGACATCGCCGACACAATCGCCGCGCGAATCGTGCAGGCGATGGGCTTCAAACAAACGTTCATAAGGGAGTGGGGACTGTGAAAAAATCCTACAAAAACATATCCGAATTTATCGACATGCTCGACGCGGCGGGGGAACTCGTGCGCATAAAAGACGAGGTTTCGCCGATTGTTGAAATCTCGAAATACGCCGACGCCGAATCGAAAAAGCCCGACGGCGGCAAGGCTCTGCTTTTCGAAAACGTGGTGGACAACGGCAGAAAGTCCTTCCCCGTAGCGGTCAACCTTTTCGGCAGCGACAGGCGCATGTCGGCGGCTCTCGGAATCGAAAGGCTCGCCGACGCGGGTCGAGAAATCGCCGAGCTTACGGAGGCAAACCCGCCGAAATCCTTTGCCGACTTTTGGGACTTGGCAAAAAAGACGCTCCCGCTCGCCCGCATTCTGCCTAGGAAATTCCGAGGCTGGCCGCCGTGTCAGGAGGTCGTAAAAACGGGCAAAGACATCGACCTTTCCGAAATCCCCGTGCTGAAATGCTGGCCGCACGACGGCGGCAGATTCATCACACTTCCGCTCGTTTTCACGAAGTCGCCCGACGGCAAAAAGCGGAATCTGGGCATGTACCGCCTGCAAGTCTACGACGCCGACACTACGGGCATGCACTGGCATGTCCACAAAGACGGCTCGCACTTTTTCAAAGAGTACGCAAAAGCGAAAAAACGCATGCCCGTGGCGGTCGCAATCGGAGCCGACCCCGCCACAATCTACGCGGCGACAGCCCCCATGCCGCGCGGAATAGACGAGCTTCTTCTGGCGGGCTTCTTCCGCAAAAAAGGCGTGCCGATGGCAAAGTGCATCTCGGTGGACATGGAAGTTCCCGCCGACGCCGAGTTCGTTCTCGAAGGCTATGTGGACTGCGACGAGCGGCGGCTCGAAGGCCCGTTCGGAGACCACACGGGCTACTACTCCCTCGCCGACATGTATCCCGTCTTCCACCTCACGGCAATCACCCGAAAGGAAAAGCCCATTTACTGCGCAACGCTCGTCGGCCCGCCGCCCATGGAAGACTGCTACATGGCAAAAGCCACGGAGCGCGTTTTCCTGCCGCTGCTGAAAACCGTCATGCCCGAAATCAAAGAATATTTCCTGCCGTGGGAGGGGGTTTTCCACAACATCGCGGTAGTCTCCATTGAAAAGGAATTCCCCGCGCACGCGCAGAAACTGGCGTCGGGGCTGTGGGGACAGGGGCAGATGAGCTTCTGCAAATCGCTCACGGTGGTTGACGAAAGCGTGGACCCGTCCGACCTGCGGGCGGTCTGGCGCAAATTCGTGGAAAGCTTCGACCCGAAGTCGGACGCTATGATTTCAAGCGGAGTTCTCGACGCGCTCGACCACTCCGCGCCAAACCCGCTTCACGGCGCGAAAATCGCAATCGACCTCACCGAAAGAACCGACGGCGAAGCCCCCCGAAGCGTGAAAAAACTTTCGCCCGCCGACGAATCGTCAGTCGCGAAAATCGGGGCGTACCTGAAAGCCGAACTTCCGCAGTTCGACAGGCTCTGCGCGCGCGATTTCTTCTGCGCGGTCGCGGTGAAAAAGGGAGAGTCTCGCGGGAGGGACATTTTGGAGAAGCTCAAACACGCGCCCGACCTCGCCGAACATTTCAAGGTCGCCGCCATTTTCGACCCGGAAGTCGATATTTCCGACAACTCGAAAATTCTCTGGAAAATCTTTAACAATACCGACCCGTCGCGCGATATAATATTCGGCGAGCCCTGCCTGCTCGACGCCTGCAAAAAGAACGCCGCCGACGGGCACACGCGCGAGTGGCCCGACGACCTCTCCTTCGACAAATAAACTTGAAAAAAAACGATTCCGACTCTTAAATAACCGTAATTAAGGAATAAAAATGGACAATATCGACGCCTACATCAAAACCGCGGGAGAATGGATTGAAAACGCAATCAAACTGGTGAAAACCGCATGGGAACAACCCTACGCGCCCGAAATGCTCGGCGGCGCGCTCGCGGCGTTCGTCCTGCTTGTACTCTACCGCAAAATCAAGAATTTCCGCAAGCCGATTAGGCTTTTCGACAACCGCGCGGGGGTCGTCGAAGTTTCGCGCAAGGCTCTCGACGAGCTTGTGCAAAGCGTCTGTTATAGCCTCGGCGCGCTCAACCGCCCCGACGTCTCAATCTACACAAAGCGCGGCAAACTCTGCATGAACGTCGCCCTAAAACTCGAATCCGGACAGAAGCTCACCGACGCCACAAGCGAAATCCAGTCGGCGTTGACTTCCGCTTTCCGCGAACACTTGGGCGTGGAAAAGCTCGGCAGAATAGACGTGCGCGTAACGGGCTTCAAAGGGCTAATCTACAAGCCCGCAACAAAATTCCTGCCCCCCGCCCCCGACATCAAGGACGACGACGTCCTGTCTGTTTCCGACACCGTTTTCAATTCGGGCGAAGACATCAAAAAAGACGAATCGGACAATTAATGGCAGAGCTTTCCGACCAACTGAGGAACGCGACTTTTTACGGAATCCTCGACACGGGCTACGTCGCGCGGGAAAACATTTTCGAAAAATGCCGCCAACTGCTGGCGTCGGGCGCGAAAATCGTCCAACTGAGGGCAAAAAAGGAGAACGAGGCGGAAAAGCGCGAACTTGCGCTTGAAATCCTCCCGCTTTTCAAGACCGCAAACGCCCCGTTTTTCATTATTAACGACTCCCCCGAACTCGCCGCCGAAATCTGCCGGCGCATTCCCAACGCGGGTCTGCACGTCGGGCAGGACGACATGCCCCCGCGCGAAGCCCGCAAGCTCATAGGCAAAAACCGCGTTCTCGGACTTTCAACCCACTCGCCCGAACAGGCGGACGCCGCCGACGAACTGCGCGACATTCTCGACTATTTCGCGGTGGGCCCCGTCTACGCCACAAACACAAAGCCGGGGCGCAAACCCGTCGGGCTTGAGCTTGTGGAATACGTTGCGGGCAAAAAACCCTTTCTGCCGTGGTTTGCAATCGGCGGCGTGAACAAAAAAACGGCGCGGGCGGTAAGGTCGGCGGGCGCGGAACGCATTGTGGCAGTCTCCGACGTTTTGGTCGCGCCCGACACCGAAATTGCGGTAAAAGAGCTGGTCGCCGAGTTCCTCGGACCATAGCATTTTCGGGCGTCCGCGCGGGCGCAAATGCGTCCCAAAACCCCGCCGTTTTTCAAAAAGCGGGCGGAAGTAAATTCGACTGCGGAGTTTGCGCTTTCGGCGTAAAAAAAACGCCGCTTTCGGATAATGTAAAGCCGTTCAAATAAAAGCAAATAATAGGCGGATATTCAAAGCATTGCAAAAAACTTAAAAAAATCGCTTGCGTGTGTTCCCTATTTGCTTTGAATGGACTTCAAAAAATACGGGAATCGAAAAAAAACGCGCAAAATGCGCCGGGATAATTTCCGACAAAGCGGGCGTTTTGCGGAATGAAAAAAAACGCCCGAGCACAATCGACAAGCCACCAACCAACAAGGAATAAAAATGAAAATCTTAAAGAGAAGCGGCGCGGAGGCCGTGTTCGACGTCAACAAAATCGTAAACGCCATCACAAAGGCGAACCAGACGGTAGACTTCAACTCGGCGCTCACATCGGAACAAATCAGGGAAATTGCAGACTTCATCGAAGGCATCGCAGCCGCCCGAGACAGAGCCTTGACCGTCGAGGAAATTCAGGACATCGTGGAAACGCGCATTATGAAGGCGGGCGCGTTCGAAGTGGCGAAAAAATACATCACCTACCGCTACGTCCGCAGTCTCGTCCGCCGCTCCAACAGCACCGACGAGCGCATTCTCACGCTCATCGAATGCAACAACGAGGACATCAAGCAGGAGAACTCCAACAAGAACCCCACCATCAACAGCGTACAGCGCGACTACATGGCGGGCGAAGTCTCCAAGGACATCGCGTCGAGAATCCTTCTGCCGCAGGATATCGTCGAAGCGCACAATTCGGGGATTATCCACTTCCACGACATGGACTACTTTGCGCAGCACATGCACAACTGCGACCTCGTGAACCTCGAAGACATGCTCCAAAACGGCACGGTAATTTCGGGCACGATGATTGACAGGCCGCGCAGTTTTTCGACGGCGTGCAATATCGCAACGCAGATTATCGCGCAGGTGGCAAGCAACCAGTACGGCGGGCAGAGCATTACGCTCACGCACCTTGCTCCGTTTGTGGAAGTCTCGCGCGAAAGAATCCGAAAGGAGCTTGAAGAGGAGTTCGCGGAAACGGGTGCAAAAGTTTCGGAAAAGCACCTTTCGAAAATTCTAGAACAGCGCGTGCGCGAGGAAGTTGCGCGCGGCGTGCAGACAATCCAGTATCAGGTTGTAACACTGATGACAACAAACGGACAGGCGCCGTTTGTGACGGTCTTCATGTACCTCGGCGAAGCCCGCAACGAACGCGAAAAGGCGGACTTGGCGATAATCATAGAGGAGGTTCTAAAACAACGTTATCAGGGCGTCAAGAACGAAGCTGGCACATACATCACGCCCGCGTTCCCCAAGCTTATCTACGTTCTCGAAGAGGACAACATCAACCCCGATTCGCCCTACTACTACCTCACAGAGCTTGCGGCAAAATGCACTGCAAAACGCCTCGTGCCCGACT
The DNA here is from genome assembly GCA_021641325.1 of Opitutales bacterium. Lineage (GTDB taxonomy): Bacteria > Verrucomicrobiota > Verrucomicrobiia > Opitutales > Intestinicryptomonadaceae > Merdousia. The sequence continues at coordinate 6,407 of JAJXPD010000003.1, read as the reverse complement.
ACATTTCGGAGAAAATCATGCTCCGCAACAAAATCGACAAGAACGGCGAGGGGCACTGCTACACCTGCATGGGCTGCCGCAGTTTCCTCACGCCCTACGTCGACGAAAACGGCAAGCCGAAATACTACGGACGCTTCAACCAGGGGGTGGTCACCGTCAACCTGCCCGACATCGGGCTTTCGGCAAAAGGCGACATGGACGCTTTCTGGCGGATTTTCGACGAACGCATGGATCTCTGCCACCGCGCGCTCCAATGCCGCCACGAACGACTCAGCGGAACGCTTTCCGACGCCGCGCCTATCCTTTGGCAACACGGCGCGCTTTTGCGCCTGAAAAAGGGAGAGAAGATAGACAAGTACCTGCACGGCGGCTACTCGACGCTCTCGCTCGGCTACGCGGGGCTTTGGGAATGCGTGTTCAGCCTCATCAAGAAAAAGCTTACCGACCCCGAAGGCGAAGCCCTCGGCTTGGAAATCATGCGCAAGCTCAACGAGTACACTAAAAAGTGGAGGGAAGCCGAAAATATAGACTACTCTCTCTACGGCACGCCGCTTGAAAGCACCACATACAAATTTGCAAAGGCGCTCCAACGCCGCTTCGGCGTAATCGAAGGCGTCAGCGACAAAAACTACATCACAAACAGCTACCATGTGCATGTAACCGAACCAATAGACGCGTTCGCGAAACTTTCGCTCGAATCAAAGTTCCAGACGCTTTCGCCGGGAGGGGCAATCAGCTATGTCGAAGTGCCGAACATGCAAAACAACATTCCCGCCGTACTGCTTGTCATAAGATATATCTACGACAACATCATGTATGCGGAGCTGAACACAAAGAGCGACTACTGCCAAGTCTGCGGCTTCGACGGCGAAATAGAAATCGTCAAGGACGAAGACGGCAAGCTTATCTGGCGTTGCCCCAAATGCGGCAATACCGACGAAAGCAAAATGAACGTCGCCCGCCGCACATGCGGATATATCGGCACGCAGTTCTGGAATCAGGGACGCACGCAGGAAATCCGCGAGCGCGTCCTGCACCTCTAAGGGCGCGGCGCAGGGCTTTCCGCAATGAACTACGGCGAAATTAAACCACTCGACATCGCAAACGGCGAGGGTATCAGGGTTTCGTTGTTCGTGTCGGGTTGCCGCAACCATTGCAGATGTTGCTTCAACCCGAAAACTTGGGATTTCTCCTACGGAAAGCCTTTCGACGAAAACGCGGCGGAGAAAATCCTGAAACTGCTCGAACCGCCCCATTTGACGGGGCTTTCGCTGCTCGGAGGCGAGCCGTTTGAACCCGAAAACCAACGCGCCCTTCTGCCGCTTTTAAGGCGCGTAAAAAAGGCGTTTCCGCAAAAAACGATTTGGGCGTACAGCGGCTGCGTGCTTGAACGCGACATTCTCGCGGGGCGAGCGCATTGCGAGGCGACCGACGAACTTCTTGCGAACATCGACATTTTGGTTGACGGCCCGTTTGTCGAAAGTCTCAAAGACATCTCGCTTGCGTACAGAGGCTCGTCAAACCAGCGGATAATAGACTTGAAAAAGACGCTTGCCCTCGGCGAAACAGTCCTCTGGAAAGAGCCTAAAAAGACCCCTTAGCGCAAGCCGCCGCGCGGGCGTTGCGCTCCGCCAAGCTTCCTATTTTGCGCGGCTCGCGCAGAAATCGGCAAAACGCAATCCGCGCGGGGGCGTTGCGCCCTATTCTGCAATTTCGGCAAGTTTAAGCTCGTGGGCAATGCGGTTGAACGCGGCGCTTGTGCCCATGCAAAGAAGCCTGTCGCCCGCTACAAACGCCCTGTTGGGATCGGGCTGTGTAGACTCTACGTCGCCCTCGCATAAAACGCCCATCACCTTTATTCCGAAATTCTTGGGCAAGGCAAGCTCGCGCAGATTTTTGCCGACAAGCCCCGATTTTTCCGACACTTCAAAATCGGCAAGCCGCGCAGCGCCTCCCGAATTTTCGGAAATGTCGGCGGAAATTTCCGCGGGGCGCGTGAGGATTTTCTCAGCCTCGACAAGCTGGCTTTCCGCGCCGCAGAGAATCACGATGTCGT
>JAJXPD010000003.1:0-4341 GCA_021641325.1 Opitutales bacterium | reverse complement strand
ATGTCGTCGGGATAAAGGCGGGTGTCGGCGGCAATGTCGTAAATCGAGAACGCGCCGCGCTTGACCGCCGCAATTTCCGCGCCCGTCCGACGCCTTACGGCAAGCTCGCCGACGGTCTTGCCCGCGGCGTCGGAAAATTCGCCGATTTCGACCTCCGAGACGCTCTTCGCCCAGTTGTGGCTTGCGCGAACGTTGTCGATTAACAGCTCGCGCTTGTTGTGCTCGGCGTTTTCAAGATGCCGCTTCAAAACCGTCGCAAACTTGCCCTCCATCGAATGCCTGAAATTCGACATCATTTTGCGGAAGAACAGAGCCATCAGCGCGACCGTCCCGCCGAAGAGCGCGAGGGCGTTGCCGATTGGCAGAAAATTGAACACAAACGCAAAGTACACCACGGCGAACGTAAGCATGATAAACGCCGAAAACACGCCGCGCAAAAGCGCGTGGAGTTTGCCGCCCGCGCCCGACGCAAGCCCGTAGTGCGCGTCCACGCCGTCGACGATTTTCGCCGCGCACGCGCTCGACGACTTCAAAATGCCCGCGAGCATCGGCACCGACAACGCCGCCGCCGCCACCCAGATTCCGAACGCAATCCAGTCGGGATACGGAGTGTCCTCGCTTTTTACGATGTCGGCAAAGTGCGCGGCAACAAACATCAACGCGCTGAACATGAGCGTGTAGACGAATATCGCGCCGATGTTCGGCAGAAACGCCGCAAGCTTCGAATTGCCCGAAGTCGATTTCGAAAGCGAGCCGACCGAACGCCTGTAAACCTCCAAAAAGTCGAGAAACTTCTTCGGCGCGACGGCATGCGCCGCCCTCATGACGCGCTCCGACTGCCCCGCCACAAGCGGGTTCAAAAACACCGTCAGGAACGACACCCCCATGGCAATCGCCATAATCGAAGAATCCATCACGCCGCTCGAAATCCCCAAGCCCGCGATGACAAAGCTGAATTCGCCGATTTGCGCCTTGTTGATTGCCGCCAAATAAGCGTCGCGGCACCTCACGCCGCCGAGCACTATTCCGCAGAAGCACGCGAGAGTCTGGAACACGATTACGCAGACGGAAATCAGGACAATCGGCAACCAGAGTTCGAGAATCAAATGCGGGTTAATCTGAGTGCCAATCGACACAAAAAACAGCGCAACGAACAGGTTTCTGAACGGGTCGGTAATGTGCTCAACCCGCCGCGAAACGTCCGAACCCGAAATAATCGAACCCGCCATGAACGCGCCGAGCGAAAGCGACAAATTCGAAAGCGCGGCAAGTTCGCCCAAGCCCATAATCAGGCAGAAAATGAGCATTATCATCTCCTGCTGGTTTCCGCTGACGGCGAATTTGCGCAGCAACTTGGGAATAAACAGCTTGCCCGCAACGAAAATCGTTATCATGAAGCTTAGCAACGCGATGGTCGAGCGCAGCAGCTCCATTCCCGATGGCAGCGTGCCCGACGACAGTCCCGAAAGCACGACGAGCAAAAACACAGCAAAAATATCCTCTATAATGAGAATGCCTATCGCGATTTGCGCGTACAGCTTGGAGAGGTCGCGCTTTTGGGTGAAAATTTCGACGATTACGATTGTCGAGCTCATCGCCAGCACGCCGCCCAAAAACACGCCGTCGATTTTCGAAAGCCCCATCAGCCCCGCCGCAATCATGCCGAGCACGCCCATCGCGCCGATTTGGAACGCGATGCCCAAGACGCTCGGCGCAAAAACCTTTTTCAGGCGTTCGAGGTTGAACTCCATGCCGACAAAAAACATCATGAACATCACGCCGAGTTCGCCGAGTTCTGCGATGTCGCCCGCGGAGGAAATCAGCCCGCTGACGGGCGCAAGCAGAATGCCTACGATTATGAACCCCAGCAGCAGCGGGAGTTTCAGCATCGAAAAGATGCGCATCGAAACCGTCGCCGAAACTACGATTATCGCCAAGTCTTTCAATAAAAGGGTCGAGGAATGGGAGTCCATATTTTATAAGGTTTGCGGACAAAGCTCCGATTATTTGTCGGCGGAAATATCAATACAACAAGGCGCAAATATCAACAAATATTTGACGCAAAAAACGCCCCTCCCCCCTTTCTACAACTTGCGCGAGAACGTCCATACGGCAAGCAGCGCGGACGCAAAAAATATGTAGCCCACGGTTTCGTGCATGAAATGGTAGTCGGAAACGAACGGCGCAAGCGAAACTATCGCGACGATTCTTAGCGAATTTACCAAATAAGCAAAAATCCCCGCAAGCGCGACCGCCCCGACGCGCTTCCAGACGGAAACGTTTTTTGCGAAAATCGCGCAGACTACCGACAAAAGCACGCAACCTGCGATTATCCCGAAGCCGTTGCATTCCGTCGCCACAAGGTAGCTTCTGCCGCCCGCCCGCAGACCTATCTGCGCCGACTCTCCGCCGTAGGAAACCAGCGCTACGGAATCGTTGAAAAGCGAGAGAATCCGCGCCGAAAGCCTGCCCGCCAGAATCCGCAGCGGCAGGTCGAACGCCCTTAGGAAAAACGAAAGCAGCACGAAGACGAAAAACGCGCCGCCGCCCGCGTAGACGTACCTGCGCCTGTCGAAACACGCAAGACCGAGGGCTACAATCGCCGCGCAAAAACCCGCAAGCGACACAATCGCCCCAGCCGCCCCGAAATACTTTGCGGAGAAAATCGCCGCGTAGCCGCCCGCAAGCCAGCAAGCCGAGTCGCCCGAAAACGCGGGCTTGTGCGGGCGTATTTTGTATTCTATTGCAAGCACCGCAAGAGCAGTCGCAAGCACTACGACCGCGTCGCGCAGCTGCCCGCTTTTCGACAGCGCAAGATACAGCCAGTACGCCGCGGGCGAAAACGCCGCCGCCGCGCACAGCCACGCAAACGAATCGAGCCACGAACTGTCTTTTTGTTTTTCCACTTTATAACAGACACAGAAAATAGCGCGTCGGAACGGCGTTCAAGTTTTTTGTGAAAATATCCGTCCGAATGCGCGCCAAAATGCATTCGGCGCACAAAAACGCTTGACAAACCGCGGGAACGTCGAAGATGATACGAACTTTAAATTGAAACTGCCCCCTTCGTCTAGTGGTTAGGACTCCTGAACCTCATTCAGGCGACAACGGTTCGAATCCGTTCGGGGGTGCGTTTTATTGCCGCGCTGTTTGTTTTTGAGCGCAAAACAAAACCTTTAACGTTTGGATAGCTTTATGGCGTACGGCAAATTTATCGGGCTTTGCCTCTTTGCCTTTGTAGCGAACTCGGTTTTCGCGGCGGGCGGAATCTATAATTGCAGAAATTTCGGCGCGAAAGGCGACGGCGTTTCAATCGACACTTCGGCGATACAAAAAGCGGTTGACGCCGCGGCGAAAGACGGCGGCGGCATCGTAAGGCTCGAAGGCGGAAAATTCATTTCGGGCACGATTTACCTTAAAGACAACGTAGGTCTTGAAATCCTGCCGTCGGCAACCCTCAAAGCTACGACAGACCCTTCCGCCTACAACGCCGACGACTACTGTCCGCAAAACAGCGTCATAAAAAAGGAGCACGCGTCGGGGGCGCATTTGATTTCCGCGGTCGAAGTGAAAAACGTGTCGATTTTCGGCGGCGGCGAAATAGACGGCAGCGGGCTTGACTTCTGGTTTCAAGTCGAGGGGAACAAAGAGCTGAAATACCCGTCGAAATTCAAATACCCCAAATGGCGTCCCGCGCAAATGCTGTTTTTTTGCGAATCCGAAAACGTTTCCGTCCGCGACGTAAGGCTTTTGAACGCCCCGTTCTGGACGTCGTTTTTCCACGGCTGCAAAAACGTTTTCATCACGCGCCTGCTGATAAAAAACGACCCTCGCGGACACAACAACGATGGCATCGACATAGACTCTTGCAGCAACGTCGCAGTGAGCGACTGCATAATCCAAACGGAGGACGACGCCCTGACACTTCGGGCGGGAACGTCGCGCCTGAAAAACAAAAATGCCGCCTGCGAAGATGTGGTCGTTTCTAACTGCGTGTTGCAGTCCACCTGCAACGGCATTAGAATAGGTGTCGGCACGGGGGCAATCAGACGCTGTTCAATCAACAACGTGGTGATAAAGAAATCGTTTCAGGGCATTTCATTCATAGGCGCGTACCACTCGAACGGCGGGGTTGACATCTCCGACATCAATATTTCGAATGTATCCGTCTACGCGTCCCGACCGCTCAACATGATGTCGGACAGCTTTAACTGGGGCAAGGCGGGCGGAACTTCGTCAATCGGGAATGTGGTGTTTTCGAATTGCGTGTTTTCGGGCACAAGAACGAGCATAATTGCGGCGAACCTGCATAAAAACATTTTCGGCGTCGCTTTCAAAAAC
>JAJXPD010000278.1 GCA_021641325.1 Opitutales bacterium | reverse complement strand
TTTTAATACAAATATATACTTGCTATGGTAAAATTGTTTTTAACGGCGGCTCTTGCCGCATTCGCACTGACGGGGACTGCCTCGCCGAAAATCGATACTTCGGCGGACAGGGTTAAAACCGACCTCGACGTTTCGTACACGCGCTTGGGAACTCTCAAGCCCAAGAGCACCGCGGAGGCGCGGAACAACCTCACAATCGGCGGCGAAACGCTCGACAGAGACTACGCCGATTTCGACAAATACAAGCAGTATCTTGCGCCGCTCGGCATGAAGCACATCAGGCTTCAAGGCGGCTGGGCTAAAACCGAAAGCAAAAAGGGCGTCTACGACTTCGCTTGGCTCGACAAAATCGTCGACGAGTGCATTGCCCTCGGAATCACGCCGTGGATTCAGACCTCCTACGGCAACACAATCTACAAGGGCGGCGGCACGCCGTTCCTCAAAGGCGGCATGCCGTCGTCTCCCGAAGCGAAAGCCGCGTGGGACGCGTGGGTCGACGCAATGTCGAAACGCTACGCGGGGCGCGTCGAATGGGAAATGTGGAACGAGCCCGACTTGGACAGAAAGCGCACCGTTGCCGACACCGTCGACATGAACGTCCGCACCGCCGAAATCATCAGAAAGAACGACCCCAACGCCAAGATTTCGGGGCTTGCGCTTGCGAGAATCGTTCCCGAAAAATTCGAGGAATACGTCAAGGCTCTCTCCGACGCGGGCAAGCTCGAACTCTTCGACTGGCTTTCGTACCACGGCTACGACTTCCGCCCCGAAAACTCGTACGCAGACGTCGAGAAAATGGCGGAAATCCTCAAAAAATACTCCAAGAAAGTGCAGCTCAGACAGGGCGAAAACGGCGCGCCCTCCAAGGGCTTTCTCGGCGGCGCGCTCACAAAGCACCCGTGGACGGAGCTTTCGCAGGCAAAGTGGGACTTGCGCCGCATGCTCGGCGACCACGGCAGGGGCATCTGGACTTCGTGCTTCACAATTTCCGACATGCACTACGCCGCGACCGACTTCATCAAAATGCTCAACGTAAAGGGGCTGTTGGAGACCGACGAAAAGCACAATGTCGTGAAAATTAAAACCGCGTACTACGCCGTGCAGAACTTGGTTTCGGTCTTCGAGCTTTTCGAAAATCCGAACAACGCGGTTTCGGTGAAGACGGGCTTGTCGCATTCGGTTTTCGGATACTCGCCGAAGGGCGGAACGGCGTTCGTTGTGTGGTACGACGAATGCACGCCGACAAACTTCAACAAGACGACCCCCGCCGACGTGGAGGTCAAGGCAAGCTTCAAAAAGCCCGTGTGGGTGGATATTCTGACGGGCGGCGTCTACGAAATTCCCGCCGCGAACATTGTAAAAACCCGCGGGGGAACGCTGTTCAAAAACCTGCCGCTTTACGACTCCCCGATAGTCGTAGCCGAGCTCGAAGCCGTCGATTTCGTCCCCGCCGCCAAATAGGGCGGGGTGGTTTCGGTTCTTTTAAACGCAAAAACGGCGCGGGAAAAATCCTGCGCCG
>JAJXPD010000277.1 GCA_021641325.1 Opitutales bacterium | reverse complement strand
ACAATGGAGTTTTCGCCGTAGACGCGAAGCTTCATCATGTCCTTGTCTTTCACGCCGTAGAATTCGGCGTCGGCGGGGCTCATGTGCACGTGCCGCGCGGCGCGGATTACCCCGAAGGGCATTTCGTAAAAGCCCGCGGGGCCCATGAGCATGCAGCCGGGCGTTCCCTTCAAGTCGCCGCTGTTTCTAAGGGGAACGTCGAAGCCCAATGCGCGGGCGTCGGTCAGGGCAAGCTCTACTTGGCTTTCCTTGCGGCACGGGCCCAAAATGCGCAGGTTGGAAATAACCCTGCTGCGCGGGCCGATGAGGGTAATGGATTCCTTTGCGGCAAACTGCCCTTTTTGATAGAGCCATTTGTGGACGTTGAGCTGGTAGCCCTTGCCGAACAGAGCCTCGACCGCCTCCTGCGTGAGGTGCACGTGGCGCGCGCTGACGTTCACGACCAACGGATTCGGCCCTTCCGCGGGGTGCGGAACGGGCAGGTTCAGTTCTTTGTATACCGTTTCGCGAACAAGCTGTTCTATTTTTGTGCGCGGAGTATCTTTATAAAGATTCATAGCTGTTGAAATTCAAACCTCGAACAATAGACAACACTTTCAAACAGATTTCAAGACATTTTTTAAAAAAAATCCCCAAAAACCTAAATTAAACCAAAAATGCGCAATTTAGCACCCAAAACGGAAAATGACATATGGATTATGTTCCCATTTTGGGAATTTAGGTGTTTTTTCGGGCAAGCCGTAGGCGGCGGCACTGGCAAAACTGAAAGTTCCGAAAATGGTTGCGCTCCAACTTCTGCTCACGGCAAGATACCTCGGCACTCTCGCCGAGGAAGCATCGATAATGCGCAGGGCGTGCGTGCTGAGGTCGCCGTCGCACCCAAAAATCAGAATGCGCCATTTTCCGCGCATGATAGTTTCGCTCCTGCTGCGCAGCGCGGACAGAGCCGACGGCATTTTTGCCGCCATGCAAAACAGGGGCTTCACCGAAATTCCCGCGCGGACGGGGCGGATTCGGATTGCGGAACTCGCCGCCGCTGCGTTCGGAAGAATCGGAGAAATCCTCGCCGACACGCGCCTGTTGCTCGACTGCGGGCTTGCCTAAGCCGCCCGCCGCTACAATCCGCTGGCTAACACCGCCCAAGCTCAAACACATTCAAAAATATAAACACAAAAAAACCGTCCAAACGGACGGTTTTAAAATTGGATGCAGGGATTGGATTTGAACCAATGACCTTCAGGTTATGAGCCTGACGAGCTACCAAGCTGCTCCACCCTGCGACATTTAATAGGTTGGACATACAAACGATTTTCAAGTTCCGCGCAAGCTTTTTTTTCGAAAAAATTTTCGCGCCCTGCCCGCCCTACATAATCTCGCGCAATAAGTGCGACATTCTCAAAAACTTTGCGCGTCCGTAGCCAAGCGCCGCGTCAATCTCGCGCCCATAATCGCCCGCGCCCCACGCAGCCGACGGGCTGTCCGCCACGACGACATAGTCGGTCTCGGCGTCCACTGTTCGC
>JAJXPD010000104.1:5187-7864 GCA_021641325.1 Opitutales bacterium | reverse complement strand
CCCCACAACCCCCGAAGAGGCGTCGGCGTACATGAACAAGATTTTCGAATACTGCAACAAGACATTCGGCGGCTCGATGTCGGAGGGCGGCTACGACCACGGCTTTTCTGTTGTGGATTCCGTTCTATACGTTTCGTTCGCGCTCGGACGCGACAAGCTGTATTCGTACTGGGACGATTTGGTTCCCGTCTGGCAGATTGTCTACCACGGCATAGTGTTGTACAATCCCGGCCCGTACACAATCAACCATTCAATCAAGGACGCAAAGACGCGGCTGAAGTTCGTGGAGTTCGGCGGACGCCCCAGCTTCTACTTCCACTCCAAGTTCCGCGACAGCGGCAACTGGATGGGCAACGACGACATTACTTGCGAGACCGACGAAAAGCTTGTCCACGACGTGTCGAAAATCAAGGAGGCGTACGACGAATACAAGAAGCTTGCCCGCCTGCAACTCCAATTTATGGAAAGCCACGAGCAGATTGCCGACGGCGTGTATTCCACCGTCTATTCCGACGGCACGGAAATTGTTTCAAACTATTCCGACAAGCCTTTTGCGCACAAGGGCGTTTCGGTGCCGTCGCTGGGCTACAGAGTGTTCGAAAAATAGTTGCGCGTGCCGCCCGTTTGCGCCGCCGTTGCAATATATTGCGTGTTCGGCGGCTCGGAAAACGCCCGAAACCCGTTTGCGGTTCGGGCGTTTTTTTTCTTGCCGGCAGGGACGCCGAATTTTAAAAATATTGCATGTTAAAAATATTTTCGGCAATGGTTTTGGTTTCGGCTCTGTCGGTGTCCGCATTCGCGCAGGACATCGCGAGCGTCGATAAAAATTTCGCCGTCGAGAAATGCGACGGACTGAATGTCGTCTACCGCGACGCGCTTTCCGCGCCTTTCGTCTTGGAGGGCTTTCCGTGGTTCGAAAAGGGCAAACCCCTTTACAGGCTTCCGCATAACATCAAGCCCGAAGACATCAACAGGGGGGCGCGAATGGCTTTGGCGAAACACACGTCGGGCGGCGTCGTGCACTTCCGCACTGATTCGCCGTACATCACGCTGAGGGCGAAAATTTCCAACCCGAACGCGAGCATGGGGCACATGCCCGAAACGGGTTCGTCGGGCTTCGACCTTTTCCGCGACGGCAACGAGTATGTCAAAACGGTGAATCCCGCGCATTACAAGAAGTCGATTCCCGTGCCGCTCGAAGTCCCGCTTGTAAAGGGCGGCGCAAAAAAAATGCGCGACTACACCCTCTACATGCCGCTCTACAACGGCGTCGATTCGCTCGAAATCGGGCTTGCGCCCGACGCCAAGCTTGAAGCGCCCACTCCGCACAAAATAAAAAAGCCCGTCCTTTTCTACGGCTCGTCGATTACGCAGGGCGCGTGCGCTTCAAGAACGTCGAACGCGTACACGGCAATGCTCTGCCGCGCGGTTGACGCTCCGCTGATTAACCTCGGCTTTTCGGGCAACGCAAAGGGCGAAATAAAAGTTGCCGAGCTTATCGGCTCGCTAGACCTCGCCGCGTTCGTCATGGACTACGACTACAACGCGCCGAATTTCGAGCACCTCAAAAAGACCCACGAGCCGTTCTTCAAGGCGGTCAGAAATGCGCGCCCCGACCTCCCGATAATCATCTTGGGCAAGATTACCCACGCAACGCCAGAGCGCGACGCCGTCGTCCGCGCGACCTACGAAAACGCCGTCAAGGCGGGCGACAAAAAAGTCTGGTTTGTAGACGGAAAAACGCTTTTTAGCGGGGCGGACTACTCATACCTCACCGTCGATAACTGCCACCCCAACGACCTCGGTTTTTATCTGATGTTCAAGAATTCCCTGCCGACGCTCAAAAAGGCTCTCGGCATCGAGTAGTTTAGCCGGCATTTATAAAAAGAGCGCGGATTTTTCTGCCCGCGCTTTTTGCTTTTTTCGGGAGGGGGTTAAAGGAAGTCGGGGTTGTCTTTGTAGAAAATGCGGTAGACCGCGTAGAGCCAGCAAAAGAGGTAGACGCTGAAAATCGTAAGCAGCACCGTCCACGCGCCGAGGATAAGCGGAAGGTCGGTTCTGCCGCGGATAGCAAGCGTTATGATGCTTGCAACGCAAAGGCACGCAACGTACGTCGCGAACGAAAGCACAGCGAAGCGCGCCAGCGTGCAGTTGTTTGCGAATTTCTTTGCCGCAAATTTTTCGCACGAAACCGCTGCGCACGCCGAAATTATCGCCGAGACCGCAAGCGGAAGCAGCGCGTAGAGAATGTAGAGCGGGTTGGAGAAATCCGCCTTCGCGTAGAACGTGCCCGCCAGCGCGAGCGGAACGTATGTTGCGGGGTAGAGAAAATACAGGATATTTTTGTTGCGGGTTGTCATTTTTATGCAGCTATTCTGCCGCTAGTCGGCGGGCGGTCAAGCTGTTTTGGCGGTTTTGCGTCTTTTGCGGCAGGGGCGTGGCATTTTGAATGCGCCGCCGCGCGAGTTGCGCGTTATGCGGGCTTCTGGGCGTGAGGAGAGTGTTCGGTGCATAGAATATCGCCCGATTTCGGAAAAAGGAAAGCCGCAAGTCGGAATTCCGACTTGCGGCTTTTAAATGGAGCGGGCAATGAGGTTCGAACTCACAACCTCAACCTTGGCAAGGTCGCGCTCTGCCAATTGAGCTATGCCCGCGTAAAATTTATTATGCTCCCGAT
>JAJXPD010000104.1:3944-5177 GCA_021641325.1 Opitutales bacterium | reverse complement strand
TTGCGGAATGTCAAGGTTAAAAATTGATTTTTTTCTCGAATTTACGGGCGCGGAGTAGAAGTCAGACTTATCTATCTTATTTGCAATATCATCACCGAGCAGAATTTTTGCAAGAGCCTTGATTTTTTCGGCGTTCGACTTCTTGTAGACTATGCAAAACGGCAGTGTAAGCGGGTAGTCTCCGTTTGCGATGTTTTCCCTGTCGGGCTTGAACGCGTAAAATTTGCCAGAATCTTTGTCGGCTTTCGAGACGGGCAAGATTTTTATCAGGTTGCCGTCGCGCCCCTCGAATTTGCCGATTACCGCGATTGCCGAGTTGTTTCCCCTCAGCAGGTTTCCGATTTCCGCCGCGTTCTTTGCGACGTGCACCCACGAGCCGAGGTTCGTTCCGTCTATCGCCTCGTACTTGAAAAGCTCTACCACGACGTTGTCGGAAAGGCTTGTCGTAATCGGCATGATGTTGCGAAGCCCGATGTTTTTCACGCCCACCTGTTCCCAAGTTTCGACGTGCGCGGTCGCGCCCATCGAGTAGATTTCGAAAAGCTGTTTTGTGGAGATTTCCTCTATCGGGTTTACCGAATTTACCGCAACCAACGCAGCCTGATACGCAATTGGGAGTGCTACGAAGTCGGCGGGCAGTTTTGTCCCGCGCGGGACTGCGATTACCGCCAAGTCCGCCTTTCCGTTGGAGACAGCGTCGATTGCCGCGTAGCTGCCCTCCATTTTTATATCCGCCTGAATGTTGTTCTTTGCGGCTATCGCCTTGATTTCGTCGCCGACGACCAGCTTCATCAAATCGCTTCCCGCGACGACAAGCGCGTGCGCGTCGAGAGCCGCCGCGAGCGCGGCGAGGAGGAACGGAATTTTCGGAATCTTCATAAAATGCCTGTTTTTTTGTTGTATGTTAGCGTGTCCGCGGCTTATGCCAAGCCCAAAATCATGCGGGCTTCCTCGCTCATCATGTCCTTGTTCCACGGAGGGTCCCAGACTATGTTGACTTTCGCCTCCGACACCGACGGCAACGCCTCTATGCGGCAGCGCAAGTCCTCCGCGATTGCAGGACCCATCGAGCAGCCGGGGGCGGTGAGCGTCATGTCGGCTTCGACCCGCCGCTTGCCGCCGCCGTCGTCGAAGACTTCGAGCCTGTAAACCAGCCCCAAGTCTACGATATTCACGGGTATTTCGGGGTCGTAGACGGTTTTTGCGACCTCCCATGCGTCGTCTTCCGAGACG
>JAJXPD010000104.1:0-3934 GCA_021641325.1 Opitutales bacterium | reverse complement strand
TGTTCGGGCTGTTCTGCGGGCGTTTTGCGCTCGTCGGCTATTTGCGACGCCGTTGCGCACGCGGAGAGCTTTGCCGCGCCTGCTGGATTGTCGGCTTTCGGGCTTTCGAGTCCGAGCGCGTCGGCGTTTTCGCCGTCGATACGCGCCATTCCGAAGTTGCCGAGCACCGTGAACGTTCCCGCGAGCTTGTGGGTTATTATGACTTCGCAACCGCCCATGAGCAACACCTTCACTCCCGACGGAATGAGCATTGCGGGGCAGTCGCGCGAAAGTTTGATGTATCCCGCCATTTTAGACTATTGCCAGATTGTCGCGGTGGACTGCGACGTCCTTGTGTCCGCATTTTTTGTGCAAATCTTCGGAGAGCAGTTTTTTGATTGTCCGCGCGCTCTTTTCGGCGAGGCCGCGGGCGACGATTTCGCCCGTTTTTTCGTCGGCTATTTCCACGAGGTCTCCGCATTTGAAGTCGCCCGAAATCCTTTTGATTCCCGCGGGCAGCAGCGAGCTTCCCCTGCCGCGCAGCGCGGCGACCGCGCCCGAATCCACGAAGATTTTGCCTATCGTCCTGCCGAAGTGCGCAAGCCAGCGTTTTTTTGAGCTTACCGAGTTCGAATGCGCGCGGAAGAGCGTACCGACCCCCGCGCCGCCGAGGATTTTCCCCACGATGTTTTCCTCGCTACCGCTTGCTATGTAGACGTCGCAGCCGCTGCTTGTGGCGATTTCCGCCGCCCTGATTTTCGTAATCATGCCGCCGACCGCCGTCGCGCTCGTCGTGCCGCTTGCCATTTCACGGATTTTCGAGGTTATCCTCTCGACCACGGGCACCACTTTGCCCGTTCCCTTCATGTCGATAAGCCCGATTGCCGTCGAAAGAATCAGGAGTTTGTCCGCCTTCGAGAGCGTGGCGACGAGCGCGCTGAGCACGTCGTTGTCGCCGAATTTAATGTAAAGCCCCGCCGCGCTGATGCAGTCGTTTTCGTTGATAATCGGCACTATGCCGTCGGCGAGGAGCCTGTCTATCAACCCGCGCAGCGACTTGTGGCGTTCGAGCACATCGACGTCGTCGCGCGTGAGCAGAATCTGCGCCACGGTGATTCCGAACGGCGCGAAGAGTTCGCCCCAAGTCTGAATCAGGATTCCCTGTCCGACCGCCGCGCATTCCTGCACCGCCGAAATCTGTTTGGGGCGGGTTTTCAGACCGAGTTTCCCCATGCCCAGCCCGACCGCGCCCGAACTTACGAGCACGATTTCGTAGCCGCGTTTTTTTGCGTCGGCAATCTGCTTGCAGACGGATTCCATCTTCCGCGTGTCGAGCTGCCCGACGCCGGAGGTAAGCACCCCCGTGCCGAGTTTCACGATGACGCGCTTTGCGCAATCGGTGGACATTTTGTTTTAGACTTTTTTAAGGTCGGCCTCTTTTGCTTCGAGGCTTTTGTTGATGAGGGCTATGAATTTGTCGGTGAGGTTCTGGACTTCCTTTTCGAATTTTTTGAGGTCGTCCTCCGTAGCCGCGCCAGCCGACTTCATCTTTTTCGCGGCGTCGAGCGTTTCCCTGCGGATTGTGCGGATTCTAACCCTGCCGAGTTCCGCCATTTCGTGGCAGATTTTTGCGAGTTCCGCGCGGCGTTCGCCCGAAAGCGCGGGAATGGGGCAGCGGACGGCGTCGCCCATGACCGCGGGCGTGAAGCCGATGTTCGCGGCAAGAATCGCCTTTTCCACGTCTTTGAGAATGCTTTTGTCCCACGGCTGCACGCGGATAGTGGAGCTGTCGGGAGTGGTGATTGCCGCGATGTCGCGCAGTCGCGAGGACGTTCCGTAGGCTTCCACCATGACGTTTTCGACCATTCCGGGGTTTGCCTTGCCCGTGTGCACCGTTTCGAATTCGTGTTCGACGTGGTCAACGGCTTTCGACATTGCGTCTCCCGTCTTCTTTAATTCAGCCGATATGTCCATGTATTTTCCTTTTGTTTTGTTATTTTACGAGTGTGCCGATTTTGTCGCCCTCGACGGCTTTCTTGATGTTGCCGCCGTCGTTCATGTTGAAGACGATAATCGGAATTTTGTTGTCCATGCAAAGCGAGAACGCGGTGGAGTCCATGACGGCAAGGCGTTTTTCGATTGCCTCCAAATAGTCTATCGTTTCGTATTTCACGGCGTCGGCGAACTTGTTGGGGTCTTTGTCGTAGATGCCGTCCACCTTTGTGGCTTTGAGAATGCAGTCCGCGCCGATTTCGCTTGCGCGGAGGGCGGCGGTTGTGTCGGTCGAGAAGTAGGGGTTGCCAGTTCCCGCAACGAAAATCACGATTCTTCCCTTTTCGAGGTGTCTTACCGCGCGTCTCAAAATAAAAGGCTCGGCAACTTTTTCCATGGGGATTGCCGTCTGCACGCGCACGGGCAGACCCTCGCTTTCGAGCGCGTTCATGAGCGCAAGCCCGTTGATTACGGTTGCGAGCATGCCCATGTAGTCTCCCGTTGTTCTGTCCACGCCCGACTTCGCCCCCGCGAGACCGCGGAAGATGTTGCCGCCTCCCACCACAAGGCAGATTTGGACGCCCATATTGTAGACCTCTTTGAGTTCGAGGGCGAGGTTTTTGAGGATTTTCGGGTCGAGCGCGTCGCCGTTTTCGGTGTCTTTCAACGCTTCGCCGCTGAGTTTCAGTACGATTCTTTTATATTTTGGATTCATTCTCGAATTTCGAATATCTCGGAATCGCGCTATTTTTTCAACTCTTTTTTGACGCGTTCGGGCATTACGCTTGCCGAGTACGCGCTTTCGCCGAAAATTTCCTTCGCGCGGCGTCTGACCGTTTCGAGCGACACGCCCGCGTAGCCCGTGTCGATGCTCTTTGCAAGCTCGATGTTCACGGGGCGGCACTGCGAGCGGTCGAGCACGGCTTCAAGCCAGTACGAGTTCTTGCGCTTGTTCGCCTCGACCCCCTTTATCAGCGGGATTTTCGCGCGTTCGAATTCGTCCTCCGTGATTGACTCCGCGACTTTTTTGCCGCATTTTTCGAGCGTTTCGAGAAGCTCCGCGTTGAACTTGGGCACTACGAAAGTCGCCGCCGTCATGAGTCCCGCGCCGTCAATCCACGTGCTTGCGTTGTTGTAGGCGAATGGGCTATACACTTTGCCCTGCGCCTCGCGCACGTCCTTGCGGAGAACGTCGTCGAGCACCGCGCCGAGCACGTTGTCGGCGCGCATTTTTTCGATGTCGGTTCTGCCCGCGCTGCGCCACATTCTAACCGCAATGGAGCGCGGCTCGTCGGTCGTTTCGTAGCGCATTTCGATTTTGTCGGCGGGCGGCAGAAGTTCGAGTTTTGCGTAGGGTTCGTGGTTGTCGGCTTCGCGCGGCGGCATTGCGCCGAACGTTTCCGCCACGAGCGAAATTACGGCTTCGACCTCGACGTCGCCCACGACCGAAATTTCCGCGTACGATTTTTCCAGAATCGGCGCGAACCATTTTCCGATTTCGTCCATTCCGATTTTCTTGAAGTTTTCGAAATCCCCGGGGACGTCCGCCAGCCCCGATTTCACGATGCGCACGGGCAGGAAGCGCAGCTTCGACATCGGGTCGGTGCGGTAGTCGAGGTAGTACGCCTCTCCGTATTTCAGGAGTGCCTCGCGGCCGTCTTCGCGGAAGCCCGCGTCGGCGAATATTGTCGCGGCGAGCCTTAGCGCGTCGGGGAAGTGCTTTGCCGACGACCTCGCCCCGAAAGCGAACGCGTTTCCGTCAACCGAAATTCCGAGCGACATTTTCATCGGGAATTTCGCCGCGTTGATTTCCCCGACAGTCTGGAATTTTGTGCCGCCCGCAACGAGCGCGTAGATTGCCGCAAAATATTCGGGCTTGTCGGCGGGAATGTCGAGCAGTCCGCGCCCTAACGAGATTTTCATAGCCGCTTCGTCCTTGGCGAAGTCGGTGCGTTTTACGTTG
>JAJXPD010000103.1:7271-7868 GCA_021641325.1 Opitutales bacterium | reverse complement strand
GTTGATTGCTATGCGGACGAGAGTCCGCCCGATTCTTTCGGAAAGGAAATCCGCAACCCACACTCCGAAAGACCACGCCACGACCCCGACGTTTTTGTACGCTCCGAAATCGAAATCGGTTTCAAGCCCGCGGTAGTCGAAGAACGCCGCAACGTCGCAGTCTTCGGGAATGTATGTGCGCGACAAAATGTTTTCGTCGCAGGCAAAGCCGCCGAAAAACGCCACGAGCGTCTTCGAACTTGCGCGTCTAATCCACCTGAATTTCACGACAGTTCCCCCAATGCCTTTGCCGCCGCAAGCACGTCGGATTCGGAATGCGCGGCGGAAAACGAAAAGCGCAGGCGTTCGGTCGGAACGGTCGGTTTTCTTATCGCGGGCACGCGGAAGCCGCGCGACTCCATCGCCGCGGAAATTTCGAGGGCGCGTCCAGCAGTCGACACGGGCGCGATTTGCGATTCGCCCAAAACGCCCGACACAGCCGACCTGAACGCGGCGGAAATTTTCCGCAAATGTTCGCGCTCGGCGTCCATGCCCAAAATTTTTTCGAACACGAAGCGCGACCAACGCGCGGAAACCGGCGAAAGCGCGGTCGAATAA
>JAJXPD010000103.1:0-7261 GCA_021641325.1 Opitutales bacterium | reverse complement strand
CAGCACAAACGCCCCTTCCGACGCCGCCGCCTTGCCGAGCGTGCACATCGCCAAATCGACGTCGAAGCCGACCGACCTGCCCAAGCCGCCCGCGCCGTAAAGCCCGAAGGCGTGGGCTTCGTCTACATACAAAAACGCGCCGAACTCGCGCCTGATTTCCGAGAGCCTGCGCAGGTCGCAGAAGTCGCCGTCCATGCTGAAAACCGATTCGGTTACGATGTAGACGTTCTCGAATTCCGCGCGGCGGCGGCGCAGTATTTCCTCGAGCCTGTCGAGGTCGTTGTGCGGGAAGCGCAGCCATTTTGCGTCGGTGAGTTTGAGGGCGTCGATGAGGCTTGCGTGCGAAAGTTTGTCGGCAAGAACGAGGTCGCGCGAGGTGGCGAGCGCGGGGATTATCCCCGAATTTGCGTGGTAGCCGCAGTTGAAGAGCAGGCACGATTTCTCCGCGTTCCACGCCCGCGAATATTCGTCGGAAACGGTTTTTTCGAAGTCGTCGAACGCCGACGAATTGCAGCCCAACAGGCGCGACGACAGCGAGCCCATCAGGTATTTTTCCGAACCCGAAAGCCCCTTCAAAAACTCGCGCTGCCAGTCAATCCGCCCCGAAATTCCGAGGTAGTCGTTGCTCGAAAAATCAACGAGCCGCCGCCCGTCCTCCTCGATGCGCGCGCCAGAGACGTCCGCGCGGCGCACCCTGCGGTACGCGCCCGAGCGCGAGATTGATTCGAGCCTGTCTTCAAAGCCGAACATCTTACCCCAAAGCCTTTCGTTTGCCCGCAAACATTGCCCTATTCCGCGACCTCCGACATCGCGCCGACAATCGCCTCCAACTGCGAATCGGAAGCTACATACGGCGGCATTGTGTATAAAAGTCTGCCGAACGGGCGCAGCCACACGCCGCGGGCGACGAGTTTTTCCTGAACGGCGGGAACGTCGATAGGCTCGCGCATTTCGAGCACGCCTATCGCGCCGAGAACGCGGGCGTCGGCGACGGATTTCCGCTCCGCAAGCGGCAGGAGTCCGCGCTTCAAAGTCTTTTCGATTTCAGCCACGCGCTCCAAAATTCCGCCCGTCCGCGCAATTTCGACCGCCGCGTTCGCCGCCGCGCACGCGAGCGGGTTTGCCATGAAAGTCGGCCCATGCATGAATGTTCCCACGCCGAAACCCGAAATTATGTCGGCTATCGAATCGTCGGCGAGGGTTGCGGCGAAGCTCAGGTATCCGCCCGTGAGAGCCTTGCCAAGACACATGATGTCGGGGCGAACGCCGGCCCATTCGTTGGCGAACATTTTGCCAGAACGCCCGAAGCCCGTCGCGATTTCGTCGAGAATCAGCAGCACCGAAAATTCGTCGCAAAGTTTGCGAATTTCGCGCAGATACTGCGGGTGGTAGAAGCGCATGCCGCCCGCGCCCTGCACTATCGGCTCTATTATGAACGCCGCAATTTCGCCCGCGTGGGACTCGAAAAGCCCGCGCACGGCTTCGGCGTCGGACGCGTCCCATTCGCCGTCGAAGCGCGACTCTGGACGCTGCGCAAAAAAGTTTATCGGCAGCCCCCCCGAAAACAGCGAGTGCATGCCGTTGACGGGGTCGCAGACGGACATCGCGTGCCAAGTGTCGCCGTGATATCCGCCGCGGGCGGTCGCGAATTTTGTTTTCTTCGAGTCGCCCTTCGCCCGCCAAAATTGGAGAGCCATTTTCATTGCGACCTCAACCGAAACCGAACCCGAATCGCAGAAGAACACGCGCCCAAGCCCCGTCATGTCGGAGAGCGTTGCGGCAAGCTTCACCGCGCCCCCGTGCGTAAGCCCGCCGAACATCACATGGCTCATTTTCGAAATCTGCGCCCTTACCGCCGCGTCGATTTTCGGGTTGCGGTATCCGTAGGCGACAGCCCACCACGACGACATTCCGTCTACAACTTTCCGCCCGTCGGCAAGCTTGAGTTCCGCGCCCTCCGCCGATTCCACCACATAGGGGCGCGGGGGATTCTTTGTGCTCGCGTAGGGGTGCCAGACGCGGCGGGCGTCGAGGGAGATGATTTCGTCAATATTCATAGCCGAGCCTGTCGAGCATCTTGAAGTCGGAATCGAGCGACGACCCCACCGTTGTGAGCATGTCGCCCATGAGGATTGCGCTTACGCCCGAGCGGAGCGCGCGCTCCTGAACGCCGCGGATTGCAGCCCTCCCGCCAGCAAAGCGGATATGCGCGCGCGGGTTCATCAGCCTGAACACGGCGAACGCAAGCAGGATTTCGTCGGTCGGAAGCGGCGGGGTGTTTTCGAGCGGAGTGCCTTTTATGGGCTGCAAAATGTTCATGGGAATGGAGTCCACATCGAGCTTCGCGAGGGTATCGGCAAGCTCGACTCGCTGGGCGAAAGACTCGCCCATTCCGATGATTCCGCCGCTGCAAATGCTAAGCCCCGCCGAACGCGCCGCGCCGATTGAGGCTATTTTGTCTTCAATCGTGTGCGTCGTGCAGAGTTTGGGAAAGTACGACGGCGCGGTTTCGAGATTGCAGTGGAAGCGCGTCATTCCCGCCGCCGCGAGCCGCTCGAACTGCGGCTTTGTGAGAAGTCCGAACGAGCCGCAAAGCTCTATTCCGCCCGTGTCGCGCATTTTTTCGAAAGCGTCGCAGAGCTTTTGCAGGTCGGCGTCCGACACGCTGCGCCCGCTGGTTACGAGCGAAAAGCGGCGCACGCCGCGCTTTTTGAAAAATTCGGCGTGTTCGAGGGCGTCGTCGGCGGAAACGTAGTCGTACACGCCGCAGCCCGTGGAGTAATGCGCCGACTGCGCGCACCACTTGCAGTTCTCGGAGCATCTGCCCGAACGCGCGTTCATTATGGAGCATGTATCGACATAACGGCCGAGAAAATGCGTCCGCACCTCGTCCGCCGCCGCGCAGAGCTCGTCGAGCGCGTATTTTGAGGGAAGCGACTCGGCCTCCTCGCGCGAAAGCCGTCCGCCGTTTATGATTTTTGCGGATAATTCCATATTCAAAATCCGCCATGAAAGCAGATTTTTCGGGCGTGTCAAATAATTCGCGGGGCGCAAAAAAATTCTTGAAATCGGGCGGCGGCAAAGTACAACTTGCACGCATTATGAAATTCTCCAAATACCACGCACTCGGCAACGACTATCTGGTGCTCGACCCGCTCGACTGCCCCGAAATGCCCGAAGGCATCGACGTCGTGAAAATCTGCCACCGCAATTTCGGTCTCGGCTCCGACGGAATACTCTTCGGGCCCGAAAAGTCGGACAAGGCCGACTTCAAGCTGAGAATCCTCAACCCCGACGCCTCCGAAGCCGAAAAAAGCGGCAACGGGCTTCGCATTTTCTCGCGCTACCTCTTCGACACTAAGCGCGTGAAGGAGGACGTTCCCTTTACGGTTGACACCCTCGGCGGCGTCGTAAAATGCGTCGTTTCGAAGGGCGGAAATTCGATTACGGTCGAAATGGGGCATGTGAGCTTCGACGCCGCGAAAATCCCCGTGCTCGGCGCGACGGGCGAAGTGGTGAACAAAGAGTTCGAAATCGACGGACGGAAATACAAATACTGCTGCGCGACGGTCGGGAATCCCCACTGCGTGCTTCCGATGGACAGCGTTTCGTCGGAAATCGCGCACAGGCTCGGACCGAAAATCGAAAACATGACATCGCTTTTCCCGAACCGCACAAACGTGCAGTTCTTGCAGGTGCTCGACCGCAACAACATCAAAATCGAAATTTGGGAGCGCGGCGCGGGATACACGCTCGCGTCGGGCAGCAGCTCGAGCGCGGCGGCGTCGGTCGCCCACAAGCTCGGACTTTGCGACGGCGACATCACCGTGCACATGGAGGGCGGCGACCTCTCCATTAAAATCGCCCCCGACTTCTCGATTACAATGACCGGCCCCGCAACGCCCGTCGGCGTCTACGAGATGTCGCCCGAAGTGCTCTCGCAGAGCGTTCCGCTTTGAGCGTGCAAAACGCCTTTCGGAAACGGAGGGCGGTTTTTGGAAGCCGCGTGTTTTTCGGAAATTTGCGAAAAATTTAGCTTGAAAGACTCGCGGGTTTTCGGCAATATGCGAAAGATATTTTAAAAATCAGACAGAAAAGGTAAATTTATGCCCAGAGAAATCGTTATCATCGAATGCACAGAAGCACGCAAAGAAGGCAAATCCCCTTCGCGCTATATGACTACGCGCAACCCGCGCAAGCCCGACGGCAAGAAGGTTGAAAAGATGAAGTACAATCCTTCGCTCAAACGCAGAACGCTTCACAAGGAAATCAAGAAATAGTTTTTTTAACCCGCGCTTAAAACGCGGGTTTTTTTGTGCCCGCGCGAAACGCCGCATGCCGGCAAAAACGTTTCCCCCTACTCCCCCAAAACGCATTCGCGTGTAGACGCGGGAAAATTGCGAAAAGCCGCAAACAGTGCGAAACAAAACAGACTACCAATCCAACGGGAAGGCCGACTTCCGCGCTTTGTCTCGCACGGCGAGCGCAAACAAAAAAACCCGCGCATATGCGCGGGTTTTGAGGGAAAGAAGTGCGGAGGGATTGCCTATTCAAAGTCGCGGATTTCAGCGAACGAGCGAATCGGGTAGTCTCTGTTTATGCGTTTCATCATGCCCGCAAGAACCCCGCCGGGGCCGCATTCGTAGAACTGCTCCACGCCAAGTTTCGCCGACGCCTCGACGCAGTCAGCCCAGCGCACCGTGCTTGTTATCTGCTTTACGAGGTTCGCCTTGATGTCGGCGGGGTCGCTTACGCGCGAGCCGACGACGTTCGTGAAGACGGCGATTTTCGGCGTCTTGAATTCGAATTTTTCGAGGTATTTTTCGAAGGCGTCCCGCGCGGGCTTCATGAGTCTGCTGTGGTACGCGCCCGCCACTTTCAGCGGAACTACCATTTTAAAATCCTTGCGCTCCTTGGCGGCTTCGACCGCGCGGGCGACATTTTCGGCGTCGCCCGAAATCACGATTTGCCCGGGGCAGTTGAGGTTAGACATGTCGATGTCGAATTCGCGGCAGTAGCCCTCGACCTTTTCCTGCGTGCCGCCGATGAGGCTCGCCATTGCGCCCTTTGTGGCGTCGCATGCCTCCTGCATGAGGCGTCCGCGTTCGGCGACGATTTTCAGCCCGTCCTCGAACGAATACGTCCCCGCGATTGCGTGCGCGGTAAGCTCGCCGAGCGAAAGACCCAGCGCGGCGACGACGTTGCCCAGCATTCCGCGTTCTTCGAGCACTTTGACCACGGCGATTCCGTGGACATAGAGCGCGGGCTGGCAGACGCTTGTTTTTGTAAGTTCCGCCATCGGACCTTCGAAGCAGATTTGCGAAAGTTTGAAGCCGAGTGTGTCGTCGGCGCAGTTGAACAGCTCCTTGACGGAGGCGTAGTTTTCGTACAGCGATTTCGCCATTCCGACGCTTTGCGCGCCCTGACCAGAGAACAATAATCCTGTTTTCATATTATTTTTCCTTGTTGCTTGAAATTGTCTTTGCGATGTCCGCCGCGAGTTTCGCCGCGCTTTCGTTTATAGACTCCACATACGAGGCGTTTGTTTCGCCGCAGGGCGTTTTAAACGAAAAATCCCGCGCGATTTTAAGCTTCGACGCCGCAGAATCGAGCTGCCACTTGCCCTTGAAAACCAAGTTGCCGCCGAGCGTTCCGATGCAGTCGTGGACTATGATTTTCAGGTTGAACGCGCCGTGCGAAAGGTTCGGGTATGCGTAGATGTCGAGGTTTTCGGAAGTGGCGGAAATGTCCTCGGCGAGCACGCGCGTAAGCCCGCTCTGCGCGGACTCCGCCCATCTGTCGAACTCCGACATCGACACCATTCCGCCCTTGCCCGCCGACACAATCTGGTTGCGGTTCATGTACGAGGGAATCGTAATGGGCATGAGGTTGATGGGCGTGCGTTCCGCCACGGCGACCTTTTCCACGGGGCGGGCGCGCATTATGTAGAACACGGTTTCGTCCTTTTGCGGTTCGAGGAATCCGCCGAAGCACGACGCAAGCATCGGCAAAAGCAAAAGCGGCAGGGCTTTTCGGAATGTCTTATTCATCTGATTTTCCTTTGTATTTGCCCGTCAAAAGCGAGCTTGGGTTGCGTTCGAGATAGTCGGTAAGGTTTGAAATTGAGTTGAGGGAGTCATTGAGAGTGCGAATCATCACAGCCAGCTCGTAGCGGAGCGGCGACTGCGGCGCGACTATCGTATCCACGTTTTTGAGCACTTTGTCCGCGTTAGAGAAGGTCTCGCGCCCAGCCGCCGACAGCGATTTCATTTCGGTTTCCGCCGATTTTACGAAAGAGTCGGCGTCGCGCATGAGGGTGTTGAGGTGCTTGGGAGCCGCCTTTGTTTCGGGGTCGGATACCACGGCGTCGGCGTTGCGGACAAGCCTGTCGGCGTCGGCAAGCAGCATGCCGAGCGAGCGCGGGGCGTTTTGAATGTGGGGGTCCGACATTAGCGCGTTTGCGCTCGCGGCAACTCCGTTTAAATTTTCGCCCATGCTTTTGAAGTCGATTTCCGAAATCTGCGTGATTGTCTTTTCGACCGCCTTTGCAAGCTCCGCCAAGCCCGACTTCGCGCTCGGAATTTCTATGCGGGCGTTCGGGCCTCTGTATTGCAGGCGGTAGTGTTCGTTCGGCTCGCCGAGGAAGTCAAGCTCAATGTAGAGCATGCCCGTTACGATGCTCTGGTAGTTGAGCTTTGCGCGAAGCCCGTCGGCGATTTGCGCCTGAATCCACGAGTCGAAGTCTCCCACCGCGCTGCCCGCCTTGCGCCTCAGCATGCCGACGTCGATAGAATAGACGACAGCCACAGAGCTTTCGCGAATGCTTTTCGGCGCGTGCCCTATCATTATGCGCTCCACCTTGCCGATGGTAACGCCCTTGTATTTCAACGGCGCGCCGACGTCCAGCCCGTTGACGCTCTCGGAAAAGTACGAGACGAACATTTCGGTCTTGGCAAAGAATTTCGCCGCCCCGAAAATCATCACCGCCGCGACCGCCAGCACCGACGCGGCAATAACAAACATGCCTATCGCCACGGGATTTACGTTGTTTTTCATATTGACTTCCCTTCTTTGGAGCGCGGATCCACGCCCCTATTCATAAATGTGCGGACATTTGCGTTGTCCGAATTCAAAAGTTCGCGCGGCGAGCCCACCGCCGACTGCGTCTTGGTTGTGGTGTCAAGAAATACCGCCCTGTCGGCGATGTCGAAAATGCTGGCTAGCTCGTGCGAAACGATGATTACCGTAGCCCCTAGCGAGT
>JAJXPD010000102.1 GCA_021641325.1 Opitutales bacterium | reverse complement strand
GACTCATGCAGTTATAGCATTTATCGGCTTTGATTGCGCACGGCGTTTTCAATCCGAGTCGCTGGGCGTTCTTGGGGGCTGCCACGTTTTTTGCGCGCCACGTTGCCTTTTCGAGGTTCTCTTCTATCTTATTTGTTCCGCAGATATACAGCACTTTTTGTCGGTTTGCCCCGAATATTGCGCCCGACACCCTGTTGCCGCGTCCGTCGATATTGACGATTTCGCCGTTCTCCGTAAGTGCGTTTGCGCTGAGTATATACACTTGTGCGAGGCTTGCCTTTTCGAAGGTTTCGGGCGATTTATCCACTGCGTGCCAGTATACTTGGTTGGTGTCTTTAAGTGTTTCGTACACTCCCAGTTGGGAGAGCGAGACAGAGCCTCCCATGCCGACGCTCATATCGCGGATTTCCGATTTCAGAAATTCTTGCAGTTCGTTCGGGTTTGAAAAATGGCGGGTTTTGAAGCCGTTTTTTTCGAAGTTTTTGAGGGTGGTTTCCAAATTCATGGAGGTTATTTTTCTCACGAAGCATGGGAGAGTCGAGCCAAATTTTTTGCTTCCGCTTCGAATTTTCCGCCCGCCGCAAAAAAATGTTGTAATTTTCGGGAAAAAAGCAATGCTGTAAAACGAATAAGGCAATGTCGGAAGTTTGCGCATGCTACGTCGCAACTTACAATCTCCATCTCAATCCTTGACGGCTTGCCTCGCATACCGCAGTCCCAGGGGGGTGCGGACATTGCGTTTTGCGGCATTGAATTGCCGCGCTCGATTCGTCGACAATCCCCCCTCACAACATAAATAACAATCAGACATGGAAGAAAATCAGAATACCGAAGTTCCCTCCGAAGTCGCAACTCCGTCGGAAGTCCCGTCTTGTCCCGAAGTTTCGGAAGAATCATGCGCGTCCCAACCGGAAGTCAAACAGCACGCCCGCAAAAACGGCAGAAACCGCTCGTGCAAACGCGGCGCAAAACAGGCGTCCGCCGAGGCGGAATCTTGCGGCGAACTTGAAAATCCCGCCGAATTCCACGAAAAGCTCAGCGGCTCGAACGTTTCGGGCTATGCGGAAAACGACCGCCAGAAACGCGAACGCAGGGGCGAAAAGCGCGACCGCCGCGCCGACCGTCCAGATCAGGATTCCGCGGAATCCGTCGAGGCGTCGAACGAAGCGTCCGAACCCGAACATCAGGGCCCCTCGTTCGAAAGCAAAAAGTTCACGCCCAGAGCGGTTGAGGTCGGCCTTTCCGACCGCCGTCCAAAGGTTCCCGCGTCCGACAACGCCAACGACGGTGTAGTTTCGTACACGCCCGAAGACAGCAAGTGCTCGATTTCGCTTTTCGACAGAATCAAGAACATTTTCAAGTCGATATTCGGCAAGAGCGAGAAGTCGAAGAAGCGTTATAACAAGCGCGGCGGCAAAAAGAATTGGAGCAACAACCGCGACGGCGGCAAGCGCTACAACAATAACAACCGCCACAACAACAACCGCAAGGGCGGCTACAACAAACGCCGTTTCAACGACCGCAGGCCCAACAACGGCGGCGGCAAGCCGCGCGGCAACGGCGACGCCCAGTAATCGGCAGGGTTTTTAATTCGGCGTCGGAGCTTTCGGGCTTCGACGCTTTTTTTTCCCGTCGTTCGGGGCGGGATTTTTGCTTGTAAATGCTTGGGGCGCGGGCTAGTTTTTTTTTATGAAGAAATTTATATTTGTGGCGGTTGTTGCAGCGGCGTTGTGCCAGTCGCTGTGGGGGCAGAAATTCGGGCAGTTCACGATGCGCCCGAAAGGCGTGATAGACTTCAACTCGCACTACATTCAAACGGAGTCGGGCAACACCTACCAGCAGAGCGAATTGAAATCGCCGCAGGTTTCGGTATCGGACGGCGTTTACGAAATTTCGGGCGACTATGTTATAAAAGACCAGCCGCCGTTCAAGTTTTCCGAGAAAATAGCGAAGACGAAAAACGGCATAGACTACGAATCGACAGTTTCGCGCGACACCGGATTTACCGACGACTTCGCGCTAGTCCTCTACATGCCCACAAAACTCTACAAGGGCAAAGTCTGGATTGACGACAGCAACGAGCTTAAAGACGCCCAGTTTATCGCGAAAAAAATCAGGGTTGTCGGCGAGAAATACACGCTCGAAATTTCGGGCGAATTCGAGTGCGAAATGCGCCGCTACCGCGGGAAATCGCGGCGCGACTGGGGCGTGTACGACAACATCAGAATTTCGATAAACTATCTGAAAGACTCCGACACCTCGCGCTCGCTCAAACTGAAAATGCGCGCGGTCAAAAACTTTGTGGCGTCCGCCGACATGGGAAAAGCCGTCGCGCCGCTCGGACTTCCGATGCCCGACGGTACTGTCCACTTCGCCTCGACGCAATACAACATAGCGAAGGGCGCGAAGGGGCTTGTTATCCCCGCGGGCAAGAGTGCGGCAATCGGCGGCTCGAAAAAGAGGGCGAAGTACCTCGAAATCCTCAACGGCTTTGCGTCGCTGCCGAAAGACGTGGACGCTATCGGGAAGGTCGTGGTTTCGTACGTTGACGGCTCGAGCGCGTCGTTCGACATCACGAAGTCCAATTCGGGCGCGATTGCGGACGGCGAAGAGCCGAAAGGCGCGACCGTCGCGTGGCGCGGCGAGCACAACGGCGGAAACGCGGCTATGTATACAACCGAAATTCCGCTTGCGCACAAGGCCGTCAGGAGCGTAAAGCTTGTAAATTCCAGCGGCGCGGACTGGAAAATCGCTGCGGCGACGTATTCTGCGACGCAGTTCGGGGTGATTCCCAACGGCGAGTACTACGTCATGCAAAACGACGCCTACTGCCCGATTGAAAACAAGCGTCCCGCCGTCAAAGGCTCGATTCTCGACATGTCTTTCGCCCTCGACGCCCCCGCGGGGAAGTACGGCAGGGTGAAGGTTGTAAACGGTTCGTTCGCATTCGAAAAACGCCCCGACAAGCCCGTCCGCTTCTACGGTGCAAACAACGTTTTCAAGGCGAACGCGCCGTCGCACGAAGACGCCGTGCGTCTGGCGGAGCAGTACGTCGCGCTCGGCTTTAACGTCGCGCGAATCCACCACTACGACCGCCTTTGCACGACCACCAAAAACGGCGACTCCGCCGAACTCGACGAAGCCGTAATGGACCGTTTCGACTTCCTCTTCAACGAACTGAAAAAGCGCGGCGTCTACATGACGATAGACTTCTACACAACCCGCCAGCTTCTGCCCTCCGAATACGACGACATCAAATACGACGGCGACAACATGAAGCTTGTCTTTTCCGCCTCCGACAAGGGGCTTGAAAACCTCCGCCGCTTTATCCGCAATTTCCTGACCCACGTCAACAAGTACACGGGGCTTGCCTACAAGGACGACCCCGCGCTGTTTTCGGCGTGTATCCGCAACGAGTCGTCGCACGTCGGCAACCGCAACTTCGTGATAAGAACGCCGTTCGACTACGAGGCGATTCTGCCGAAATACGAAAAATGGCTCGCCCAAAACAAGTCGAAGTGGGAGGGGCGTTCCGAGCGCGAACTTTGGCAGATTTTCCAGCTCGACGTCTACGACCAAACCCATGCAAAACTGCTACAAACCGTCAGGGAGCTTGCCCCCGACCTGCTCGTTTCCGACCAGAACCACGTCGGCGGCTTCATGACGAAAGCCATGTCCAAAACATACGATTTCGCCAGCCAGAACGCCTACTACGGACACCCCAACTACATCGAAACAAAATACACCCTGCCGCAGGAAATCCGCAGCGACCCTCCAATCGGCAACTACGGCGGCGACACCGTCCGCGCGCTCGTCGCCGAAATTTCCGGCAAGCCGCTAATCATTACCGAGTGGAACTACATGAGCCCCAATCCGTACTGCTCGCAGGGGGCGTTCCTTGTGGGCGCGTACTCGGCTCTCAACGACGTCGGCGGGCTTTGCTATTTTGCGTACTCGCACAGCGATGGCGCAATATCCAACAACTACAACATCGGCGGCTTCGACTTCGCAAGCAACCCGATTCTCACGCTCGCTCACAGGGCGGCAACCATGATGTACCTGCGCGGCGACGTCAAACCCGCGACGGTTTCGTTCCCCATTCCGCTCCTGACAAGCTTTTACAGAAACGGCGCGACGAAAGGCTCGACCGGAAACGTTGCCGAGGCAACATACCTCGGTCTGGTCGGGCGCGTCGGGCACGTCTTGGCGGACTCCGTTGACGGCGCGAAAATCCCGTCCGACGCCGCGGCTGTGCTGATGTCGGAGGACGCATGGAAGTCGGCAAAATTCTCCGCGCCCGCGTACGACATTTTTTCGAAAGGCAAGTTCTTGAAGTCGATTGCCGAAAGCGGCAGGCTCGACAAGGGTAAAATCGACCTCGAAAACAAGACATTCCGAAGCTCCACGGGAGAGCTTTTCATGGACGTCGGCAAGCTCAACTGGAAGGCGATAACTCCGAAAACCGAGGCGTACGCGCTCTTGGAGGGGCAGTCGCTCCGCGGAGATTTCGCAAGCGTGAAGTCTTTGACCGCGCAGGCGAGCGTCCTGATTTCCGCATACGACAACAAGCCGCTCCGCGACAGCAACCGCATTCTCATTCTCCACCTGACCGACGTAATGAATTCGCGCCAGAAATTCGCAACTCCCGAAAAGGACGTTCTGTTGGAGCGCGGCGAGAGGCTTTCGGCGGAAAATCCGCTGCTGGTTCGCGCGGGGAAAATCAGAATTACGGTAGACTCGCCGCTCGACGGCTTCAAACTCTACGCGGTAAACACGGCGGGAGAAAGACTTTACGAAGTGCCGATTGCAAGGGTAGGGGTCAGGTCGATTTTGAATCTCTCGGTAGCCAACCCGAAGGGGACTTCAATCGCTTACGAACTTATTAACGGCGCGTTATAGCACCGTTGATACGGTGTTTCCCCGCACTTGCGGACTGCTCGCGTACGTCAAGTACGCCACGCACCCCGCAAGCGCGTGAAAGCCGCCGTCTGAACGGCACTCTAACGCGCCTAAAATTACAGTGCTAACGCACGAAGATTTTTAGAGTGCGCTGGGAGAAAAGTGGGGTAGGGGGTATGCAAAAAAACTGTGTTTGCGGATTTTCGCTTTTTCTTTATCCGCGCGTAGCGCGTCTATTTTTATTTCGTTTCTTCCGAAACTAAAAGATTTTTTGATGCAAGTAATTGCCAACGGCAATACGGACTTATTCAGAAAAGGCGTGGTTATAGCCGCGCCGCGTAAACACAGAAAGGAGCGAAGCTCCGTAGGGAGGCGCACCTTGCGCCCGCGGCTCGCGCCTAGCAGAGGAGGTCTTCGAAGTCGGAGAAGTTGGCGGAGAGGCCGTTGGGGAGGCCTTTGCAGATGACGCCTACTGCGTCGTGCGAATGGAGGCTTTCGAGGTGGATACAGGCTATTTCGAAGTCGGCAATGCGCTTGTCGGCGTCGAATTCCTGATAGAGTAGGCGGGTTGCGTCTTCGATAAATTTTGCGTACGCGCCGTTGAGCTCGGCAAAAGCCTGCTCGTCTTCGCGGCGGACGATGGTTTGCGTTTCGGTTTTGAGGGCTTCGAGACAGAGCGCGTGCATGTCCTCAATCGAAACGCTTGCGCCGTCGGCGATTTCCGCGAGCACACGCGCCTTGCTTCGCTGCGAGTGCGGCACGCAGTAGACGTTGCGGGTGCGGCGGGCATGCTCGCTAAGCTCGGCTGAGCAGGGGCACGCCGAGGAGTATATAAAGTCGAACTGCACGTTTTTTTTGAACGCGCCGCGCTCGTCGATGAAGCCCTCGTAAGCGCATTTGTAGTACTGCCACGCGCGGTGCCCGCTTCTGAGGCTTTTTTGCAAAATGGGGTATTCGAACGAAATTTTGATTCTCGCGCGGGAGGTTTCGAGCTGCTCCTTCATTTTTGCGAGGATTGTCCGCAGGGTGTCGGGCGTGAAGATTTCGTCGGTAAAGAGATAGAATACGCGCATTATCCGCGACATGTTCACGCCTTTGCAGTCGGCGTCGAGCGAGACGGTTGCGGTTATCGACGCCTGAAGCTCGCGCGCGGAGCCGTCTTGCGTCTTGAATTTCAGCGGGAGCTTGAAGTTGTGGATTCCGACCTGCGCAATGGGCACGTTTGCGCCGCGGATAGCGTCTTTGGGGGCGTTTTGCACGTCGGGCAGCGAGCTTCTGTAATTGCTGTCGGCGGAGAAATTTTCCTCGTAATTCGCTTCCGGTTGTGTGCGGTCTGTTTTGTCCTGATTCATCTCAATAAAACTTCAAGATAATCTACCGATTCGCAATTAAGGCAAGCTTATTTGTCCCCTTCTACTTTTTGAATGGCTGTCGCGGGGATATTCGTGGGAATGCTGCCCTCGCCCTCCTTGTAGATTTTTGTGATGTCGGAGAAAATCGCGACGACGTTCGCGACTTTGCCGGCGTCGTCGAGCGCGGGCTTGCACGATATTTCGTAGACGTTGCCGCCGATGAACGCGCGTTTCGACTCAGCCGATTTTTCGGATTTCGCCTTTTCGAAAAGCTCCGCGAAGCCGTCGGAGACGCCCGCGAGGTCGGCGAGATTTTCGGGGGCTTTGCCCGCGAGGGATTTTGCGGCGTCGTTGGAGGTTTCGACATTGCCGTCGGGGTCGAGGAGGATTACGGGGAAGTCGAGCGTTTGCAGGACGAGCCTTTTGCGCAATACGCTCTCTTTGAGCTTTTGGTACGAGTCCTTTCTGTCCTGCGCAATTTGTATGATTTTTGCGGCGTTGACTACGGCGTTTTTGTCGAAGTCGGAAAACTTCCTGCGGTTTTTCAGGCATTCCGCCGAGAGGAAGCCGACCGGCTCGCCGTCGGAGACCGCGCCGAAAAACACCGCCGACTTCACGCCCTGCGCTTTGAGATACGGCAGGATTGCGTCAACCGACTCCTCCGTTTTCGGGTCGGCGGAGTCGTACACAATCGCGTTTTGCGATTTCAGCATCGCGCGGAATTTCGACGATTCCCCGATTTCGCATTCGATGCCCGCGCCGCCCGCAACCCTTGCGCATTCCGCCAAGGCGGACAGCCCGTTTTCGCCGAATTTGTAGGCGGCAACCCTGTCGGCTTGCAGCCATTTCATGAGGTTTTCGAGCAGCCAGTTCGAGAAGTCGTCAAAGCCCTTGTTTTGGGCAATCATTTGGAGGGCGATTCTGAAAATCTTTTCGTGCTCGTGCAGAATGTCGGCGCGGGTCTGGTTGGAGTGGCGGTCGGTGATGTCTATGCCCGTGAGCAGAAAAACCTGCTCGCCGAATACGTTTTCGGGGAGCGGGCGCACTTCCGCCTCGTATCGGCGTCCGTTTTCGACGGACGAATCGAACTCGAACTTCGCGGTTTTCGCGGCGGTGTCGGAGATTTCGCGGAAGGCGCGTTTGTAGAGCTTTTCGTCTTTCGCTCCGAATTCGCGCAGGCGTTTCGCGCCGTCGAACGCGGGGTTTGTGTAGTGCAGATAGAGGAATTCGCCGTCGGCTTTTGCAGCCGCGAAGTTGAAGGGCAAGGCGTCGAGAACGGATTCCAGACGCCTGCGCTCTGCGACGGCTTTTGCGAGCCTGCGCATGCACGCAAAACATACAACGCCCGCCGCGAGGGCAAGGGCGGCGAGCGCGGCGAAAGCGGTTGCGGCGGAAACCGAGCCTGCGGTTTCGGCGGCGTTCGCGCATGCGGCGGCGGAAACGAGAGCCGCGCAAAGAGACATTTTAGCAAATGGAGTAGCCATGATTTTGTAAAAAAGTCGCCTTTTATTTGCCTCCATAAACGCGGGAAAGTCAAATGTTAAAAGCGCGCAAACGGCGCATTCCGCCGATTTTGCCCGCGCGGGGCGCGTCGTGCGGCGATTGCGTAGATTATAT
>JAJXPD010000276.1 GCA_021641325.1 Opitutales bacterium | reverse complement strand
GATTCTTTCGACGAATTCCGTTCCGTCGAAGTCGGCGTCGCCGCGCAGGAGGTTGAATTCGTTCACGAGGTCGGCGGCGGCGGCGAAGTCGCGCTCGACGTCGAGTTTTTCAAGCTCGGCGACGATTTCGGCGCAGCGTTTGCGCTCGGCTTCCTCCGTGTGGGAGCGCAGGTAGAGTTCGGCGTTGCGCCAGATTTTGTTGTCGGAGAGCGTGGCCGCTTCGGGCGCGAGGGCGTCGCGTATTTTAGACGCTTCGGCGAAGTCGTCCGCCGCGACCGCGCGTTCGAGCTGCGCGAGCTTTGCCGACGCGACGCGTCTGGACAGCTTTTCGCACTCGCGCCGCGCCTCGGCGTCGTAGGCGTTGATTTTTGAAATCGTTTTGATTACCGCGAGCGCGTCCTCGTATCTGCGCATGCGCATCGCCCTGCGGAAGTCGCGGTAGAGAGGGTGGTTTTGCGAAATTCCGCGCGAGTACAGCGAGTTCACAAGCTCTATTTGCGCGTCGTCGAACGGCGGCGGAACGGGCAGGTTTGCGCCGTCGCAGAACGCCCGCCACTGTTCGATTTCGGGGAAGAGCAGGGCGTTGAGCGTGTCGAGCAGGTCGGACGATTCGGCGACCTGCAATGCGGTGTAGTCGCGCCCCGCCTTGATTAGCGCGACGCAGTGTTCCAGCTGCGATTCCGTCTGGGCGCACAGCTTGTAGTATTCGGTTGCGACGGAGCGTTTTTGCATGTCGGAGGCGTTCGACCGCCCGCCGAGAATTGCCTGAATTTTTACTGTCAGAAGTTGCGGCGTCATTTTTGTTTCAAAGCCTTCCATTTTGTTTCGCGCGTTTCGCGCTTGGGAATGTCGGGCATGTCGAGAGCAAGCCGCGCGGCGGCGAGCAGTTTTGCGGCGTCGGCGCGGGTCTGCGGAGTTCCGACGGTCAGCAGGTTTTCGGCGCGGCGCATGAGGGAGTCCGCCCGCGTTCCGATGTCCTCCAAAATGTCGCGTTCAAGCGACGGGTTTTTTTCGGAGTAGCCCGAATTTTTCCAGATTTCCAAAGCCCCCGCGAAGTCGTCGGAGGCGATTTTTTCCCTCACTTCCCCCGCCGTCTGGGCGAGCGACTTTTTTGCGGGTTCTTCCTCCGCGCCTGTCGGCGTTTCGGCTGCGCTTGCAAGCACGGGAAGTTCGCGCTGTTCTGTGTCGGAACTGCGCGTTTTTTCGCGTTCGGGCATGAGCGCAAACGCCGCCGCCGCGATTGCCCCAATCGTTATCGCCGCCGAAATTCCGTAGATTGGCGCGTTTTTCGAGCCGCCCTTTTGCGTTTCCACCACATCGTAGCGGACTACCGCCTTAGGCGCGCCGACTTTCAGATTGTAGCGTTCGCGGTTGTTTTTTTCGCCCGTGAGCGCGTATTTCGCGGCGCGGTTGTCGGGCGCGGCGGGCGCGGTTTTTGCGGAAAGGTTTATCGCTGCGGCGTTTCCCGACGTGTCGGTCTTCCAGAGAAACGCGTTCGGGTTTTCCCCCGACGCCATCGACGTCGTGAACGTGATGTCCCACGCGTCGGCGGGG
>JAJXPD010000101.1 GCA_021641325.1 Opitutales bacterium | reverse complement strand
GGCTATAACCGCGCCTTTTCTGTATTAGTTCGTATTGGCTGCGCCAATTACTGTGCTTGGGATTATTCTTTGAGAAGAGAGAAACTAATTAAAATAGACGCGCTTTGCGCGGATAAAAAAAAGAAAAGGGGAAATCCCAAAACTTGGAATTTCCGCTTTTTGTACACTCCATTTTTCTCCCAGCGCAACCTAAAAATCTTCGCGCCGTGCGCTGATTTTTTAGGGGCGTCAAAGTGCCGTTCAGGCGGTGGCTTTGCGGGTGGCTCAGGGTGCGTGGCGTACTGACGTACGCGAGCAGTCTGAGACACTCGCGAAACGCTGCATCAACGGTGCTTTCACGCCCCGTCTCAAATTGCGGTCGTACAGAAGTCCCGCATTCAGGACTACCAAGACTGAGCCTAAGTTGTGCACCAACGCCCCCGTTATCGGCGTCAGCACCGCCGCCAGCGACAGCAGCACCGCCGCAAAGTTTATCAGCATTGAAAGCGTGATATTCACCTTTATCGAGCGAACCGTCGCGTTTGAAAGGCGTTTCAAATACGGTATGTTCGTAATGTCGTCGCCCATTAGCGCGATGTCCGCCGCCTCGACCGCGATATCGCTTCCCATCGACGCCATCGCAACCCCGACATTCGCAGATTTCAGCGCGGGGGCGTCGTTCACGCCGTCGCCTACCATGCACACGGTTTTTTGGGAGGCTTTCAGAGCCTCGATTTTTTCGAGCTTTTCGGCGGGGAGCAGCCCCGCGCAGACGCGTTTCAAGCCCGCGTTTTTTGCGAAAAATTCCGCCGCCCGCGCGTTGTCGCCCGTGAGCAAGACGCTTTCCACGCCGAGCGAATCAAGCTCGGAAACAACTTCCTTTGCGGAGGGTCGGGGGGTATCGGAAAGCGCGACAAGCCCCGCGAATTTTCCGCCAGCGCCGACGAAAATCGACGCCTTGCCCTCGTCGGAAAAGAGTTCGAATTTGTCGAGCGCGGCGCGGGGAATTACGATTCCGTTTTCGGCAAGCCACGCGGCGTTTCCGCAGACCGCAAGCCGTCCGCCGACGTTCGCGGAAATCCCGCGCCCTGGGGCCATCTTGAAGTCGGACGCCTCCGAAATTTCAACCCCGCGCGACTTTGCGCACTCTACCACCGCCGCGCCGAGCGGGTGTTCCGACATCGACTCCGCCGACGCCGCAAGTCCCAAAAGTTCCTCCTGCGAGGTTTCCGAAAACAGGTCGCTCACGACGGGCTTTCCGACGGTGAGAGTGCCCGTTTTGTCGAAAGCTACACAGTCAACCTTGCCCATTGTTTCGAGAGCCGCGCCCGATTTGATAATCACGCCGAATTTCGTCGCCTGACCAATCGCCGCCATTACGGAAGTCGGGGTTGCGAGCACGAGAGCGCACGGGCAGAAGACCACAAGCACAGTCACCGCGCGGGTGATGTCGCCCGTCGCGAAATACGCGGCGACAGCCACAAGCAGCGCGGCGGGGACGAGAATCGACGCCCACTTGTCGGCAATGCGCTCCGACGGCGACTTGTTTTTCTCCGCCTCGCGGACGAGCCGCACAAGCTTGTCGAGCGAGGAATCGCCGCCCGCGCGGGTTGTCGAAACGTCAATCGCCCCGAAGCGGTTTACCGTTCCGCAGAACACGTCGTCGCCTGCGGATTTGTCCACGGGAATGGACTCGCCCGTCACGACGGACTGGTCTACGGAAGTGTTGCCCGAAAGAATTTTCCCGTCAACGGGAATGGTCTCCCCGGGGAGAATGCGCACGGTGTCGCCCACTTTGATTTCGGCAACCGCCACGGTTTTCGCCGCGCCGCCGACAATCACGCGCCCCGTGTCGGGGGCGAGGTTCACGAGGTTTTTGATTCCGCGTTTCGCGCGGGCAACCGTCATGTGTTCGAGGATTTCGCCAACCGCCATGATGAACGCGATTTCGCCCGCCGCAAAAACCTCTCCTATGCAGACGGAAGCGAGCATCGCGATTGAAATCAGCAGCGGCGACGAAATTTTGCGGCGGCAAAACAATGCCTCCGCCGCCTCGAACATCATCGGCAAGCCGCAGATTAGCGCGGTAATCCACGCGGGGTCGAGCGGGAAATCCGCGCCCGACATCATTAAAACAAAGCTCGCCGCAAGGAAGACGCCGCCGACGACGGTCATTTTCCCGCTTTCGAGAAACTCCATGAATTCTTCAATCTTTTCCATGTCCGTCAGATTTTCAAAAATTGTTCGATTGCGTCGGAGAGGTGGTCGAGAGCCTCCTCGCCGTGCCCCTCCTTGATTGCGTCGAGCACGCAGTGGTGCAGGTGCCCCTCCAAGACCGACTGCCCCGTTTTGTGGAGGGCGGCCTTTGCCGCGCCAATCTGGATAAGCACGTCTTCGCAGTCCTTTTCCGACTCTATCATTTTTATTATGCCGCCGATTTGCCCCTGAACCCTTTTCAGACGCTTGACGACCTTTTCGTAATCGACACAGTTTTTCAAGAATTCAAAAGTTATACCCTATACCCGTAGGGGGTATGCCGAACTTTGTAAAGCTTTTTTTGAGGAATTTTTTCACGCGACTCCGAAAAGATTGAAACAAAAGCGAAATTCTTACTCGACAACCGCGCAACTTTGTCCATTTTTGTAGGAAATCGGCGATTATGTCGAAAAAGTTTTGATAAACCGCGCTATCCGAATTTTAAGTAAGAGACAGATAATTATGAAAAGCAGACTCTCAGTTTGGGCACAGAATATAGCACCGTCGCCGACCCTCGCGGTCGACGCAAAGGCGAAGAAATTGAAGGCGGAAGGCAAGGACGTCTGCGGATTCGGCGCAGGCGAGCCCGACTTCGACACGCCCCAATTCATCAAGGCAGCCGCAATCAAGGCGATAAACGAAGGCAAAACAAAATACATAGCTTCGTCGGGTCTGCCCGAACTCCGCGAAAGGCTCGCGGCGTTCTACGGAGAGAAAAAGAACATCAAAAACATTTCCGCCGACAACATCATAATCAGCGCGGGCGGCAAGTTCAGCTGCTATCTGGCGATGAAGGCGGTTGTCTCCCCAGGTGACGAAGTGATTATCCCCGCGCCCTACTGGGTAAGCTACCCCGAAATGGTAAAGCTCTGCGGCGGCGTTCCCGTCTTCGTCTCGGCGACGGAGGAAAACGATTTCAAGCTCACGCCCGAACAGGTCGAAGCCGCCATTACGGAAAAGACAAAGCTCCTTGTGCTCAACAGCCCCTCGAACCCCACCGGCTCGGTCTATACAAAAGACGAGCTTGAAGCCATCATGAAGGTTGTCGTAAAGCACGGAATCATCGTCATGAGCGACGAAATCTACTCTTTCCTCACATACGACGGCACGCGCGCGTTCAGCCCCGCGGGGCTTTCGGAAGACGCCCGCAACCACACAATCATGGTGTCGGGCTTCAGCAAGGCGTACTCGATGACGGGCTGGAGGCTCGGCTCTATGTGCGCCCCCGACGACATCGCAAAGGCGGTGGCGAAGCTCCAAACGCAGACCACTTCGAACGCCACGACTTTCGCGCAGTACGGCGCGTTGGAGGCAATAAAAAATCCCGCCGCCGCGAAGGAATCGCTGGAAGCAATGCTCGCGGTTTTCGACAGGCGCAGACTCACGCTCTGGGAGGGTCTCAACTCAATCGACGGCGTTTCGTGCCGCAGGGCGAAGGGCGCGTTCTATCTTTTCCCGAACATTTCGTCTTTCGGGCTTTCGTCTACCGACTTCTGCTCGAAACTCCTCGAAGAGGAGCTTGTGGCGGTAGTCCCGGGTGTGGCGTTCGGAGCCGACGCGAACATTCGTTTCAGCTACGCCGTCGCCGACGAAACAATCGTAAAGGGAATAGAGCGCATGAAGAAATTCTGCGCAAAGCTCTAATGCCAAAAAACCACGCAGGCGGCGCGCGCTTTGTTTCGGACTCGCCCGAAGCAACCCGCGCGTTCGCCGCAAAATTCGCAAAAAACCTGCCCGACGACGCGTTCGTCGCGCTTTCGGGCGATTTGGGCACGGGCAAAACCGCGTTCGTCAAGGGAATCGCCGAGGGTCTTGGAATTTCGGCGCGGGTGAAAAGCCCGTCGTACAATATACTCTTGCTCTACGACGCCCCCGACGGGCGCAAGCTCGCGCACATCGACGCGTACAGGCTCGACTCTCCCGAAGCTTTCGAAAACCTCGCCCTCGACGAAGTAGCCCCCGCCCCGCGCTGCGTATGCGTGGAATGGTGGGAGAACGTCGCCGAATGCGTCCCGCAGGAGGCAATAAAAATCGAGATATCGATACTCCCCGACGGGCGCCACGCAATTACGATTCTATAACACCCGAAGCGCGCCCTGCTCGGCGGACAAAAACAACGCCATGCCGAACATGAGCGTGGTCGTTGCGTAAAAAGATGCGCTCAGATACCTTTTTTCGGAAAGCATTTCGGCTATCTGGAACGCGAGCGACGAAAACGTGGAGAGCGCGGCGCAAAAGCCCGCCTCCGAAAACACCGCAAGGTCGCCCTCCAATACGCCGCGCGAAGCAAGCGCGGTAAGAGTCCCCAAAATGAACGACGCCGACATATTCGCCGCGAACGTCCCGAACGGAAACGCCTTTTTATCCCACGCCGCCGCAAGAAAATAGCGGACAAGCGCGCCGAACGCGCCGCCGAGAGCCGCAGCGGAAAACATCAAAAGCGCGTTCATTCGCCGCGCCCTCCCCTGCCGGACTTGTCGAAAAAGCCCGCGATTTTTTCGGAAAGAGTCGGCTTGCGAAAAACACGGAACAACGCGCGGGCGGCAAAAACGGCGGCGACGCACAG
This sequence comes from Opitutales bacterium, assembly GCA_021641325.1. GTDB lineage: Bacteria > Verrucomicrobiota > Verrucomicrobiia > Opitutales > Intestinicryptomonadaceae > Merdousia. The sequence continues at coordinate 3,106 of JAJXPD010000101.1, read as the reverse complement.
CACAAAGTTCCCCAGCAGGTTCAAGAAGAAAGGCGCGTAGGCGTCGGCGGAAAGGAAGGAAACGGAATCGCGCGAAAAGCCCGCAAAGACCGAAAGCCCGCCGCAAAAGCCGACGGCTACAAGTTTTTCGAAATCGGGGTGTACGGATTCGCGCAGCTCGACGGCGGCGGAAAGCAGAAAAGAGCCGGCAATGTTGCACGCAAGAATCGCCAAAATGCCGTCGTCAACAACGGCGCAAACGCCGACGCGGGCGGACGCGCCAATCGCGCCGCCGAGACCTACCGCAGCCAATGTGCGCAATTTCACGAATTTGAACATTCCGCAAAAAGTGGACGCGCCGACGCCGTTTGTCGATAAAAATTTCAGGCGCAAGCTTGACATAACGGAGGAAAAGTCGGATACTTTCGCGATTATGCCGTCCAACGGTTGTTCGGAAAAATACGGCAAAAACTTACACTTAAATTATCGGGATTACCATATATGCTATTGTTCTTCTTAGGTTTGCTTTTGCTCGTCGCGGGCTACTTCGCCTACGGCAGCTTTATCGAAAAAGTCCTCGCCCCCGACGACAGGGCTACGCCCGCCGTCTCGAAGCGCGACGGCGTAGACTTTCTCACGCTCCCCCACTGGAAAAACATGCTTATCCAGTTGCTGAACATCGCGGGGGTGGGCCCCGTAATCGGCGTGATACTGGGCATAAAATTCGGGACGATGGTGTTTATAATAATTCCCGTCGGAAACATTCTCGCGGGGGCTACGCACGATTTCTTGGCGGGAATGATGTCGCTGCGCGGCGGCGGCGCAAACCTGCCCGCGCTTATCCGCCAAAACCTCGGCTCGGCGTACTCAAAATTTTTCTCGGCGTTCACGGTGCTGCTGCTGCTGCTTGTTGTTGCGGTGTTCATCAACGTGCCCGCAAACCTCATAGACAAGGAATTTCCGCAAATCAACATATTCTGGTGGACGGTCGGGGCAATCTTCACATACTACGTTTTGGCGACGCTCTTTCCCGTCGATAAAATCATCGGCAAAATCTACCCGCTCTTCGGCTTCATGCTGCTTGTGGGAACGCTCGCGGTCTTCGTGTCGATTTGCTTCAAGCTGATTGAGTCGCCCGAAGTTCTGGGCGAAAGCGCGAAATTCGCCGAAATGAAATGGTGCGCGGCAAACGGACACCCCGTGATTCCCCTGCTCTTTGTTACGATTGCGTGCGGTATTATTTCGGGCTTCCACGCAACGCAGTCGCCGATTGTCGCGCGGACAATGCGCTCGGAGCGCGAGGCGCGTTCCACATTCTACGGAATGATGGTACTTGAAGGCGTAATCGCCATGATTTGGGCGGCGGCGGGGCTTGCCGTCTACAACATGAAGCCCGAATACTTCCAGAAAACGCCGACCGACGTCCTCATTTACGTTTCGCAACACTTCCTCGGCACTTGGATGGGAATCGTCACGGTGTTCGCGGTCGTCATCTTGGCGATTACTTCGGGCGACACCGCCATGAGAAGCATGCGCCTGAGCCTTGCGGAAATCTTTAAAATCGACCAAAAACCGATTTCGAAACGCCTGCTCACAACCCTCCCGCTTATAATCGGCACGACGGGGCTTTTGGCGTGGTCGCAAATCAGCGCGGAATCTTTCAACAACCTCTGGAACTACTTTGCGTGGGGCAACCAAGTGCTCGCGGCGTCTACGCTGCTTGCGGCGTCGGTCTGGCTGTTCAGGCTTTCGAAAAACGGATTCGTGGCGCTGCTTCCCGGAATGTTCATGGCGTTCATCGTGCTTACATACATTCTGTGGATTTCGCCCGAACACGGCGGCCCCGTCGGCTTCGGGCTTGACCTCGCCTACGCCTACGGGCTGGGCGGCGCGCTCACGATTGTGCTGTCGGTCTGGGCGTACAAGCGCGGCAAACGCGCCGAACTTTCCGCCGACGCAAACACGCTCCCCAACGAAGAAGCCGAAGGCTAACCGTGCTCGACTGGCAGATAAAACCGCTTTCGAAAAAGTCCGCCCTCTCTGACCGCGAAATCAGGGCGGGCGACACCGTCGTCTGCGCCGTCTACGTCAACGAACTCGGACAGCTCGACCGCATGGACTGCCACAAGGACGAATTTGACGACTCCAAACTGCGCGGACGCATTCTCGGCAAATGGGAGCGCGTGGTCTCGGAACACCCCGAAGCCGATGAACGCGCCGCCCGAAGAATGTCGCTCGAAAGCTCGGAAGACTTCTTCGTGTCGCTCTTCGACGCCGACACGCAAATCGAGACAGAGGAAGCGGACGTCGTAAGACAAATGCTCGCCCTACTCCTCGAACGCAAACGCATTCTGCGGGCGGTCGGACGCCCTGCGGGGGGATTCCAGAAATACGTCCAACCGTCTACCAAACGCGAATTTCTCGTCCCGCAAAAAAATCTGGACGAAGACTTGGTGTTTAAAATCCAAAACCAGCTCGGAAGCATTATCATATGATGAAAATCGCAAAAATTTTCGCGGCACTCGCCGCGCTCGCAACACTCGCGGGCTGCGCGGGCAACGAAATCAAAAACCTCGTAACTTTCCACGTCGCAACGTCGGAAACAATGCCGACATCGTTCGCGCGAGAGCCGCTACTCATGCCCACTTCGGGCTTCACGCTCGTCTGCAACAAAGAGCCGTTCATGTATAACAACGACCTCACGCGCGTGGACGTCGCAAAAGTGAACCTCCCCGAAGGCGGCTCGCTCGACGGGCTTTACTTCACCGCAAACGAACGCGGCACAAAACGCCTCTTCACCGCAACCGCCGCAAACCTCAACAACTTCATCGTGGCTAAAATCAACGGCGAACCCTTCGCCCTGCGCCGCATCGACATGGCTATCGCCGACGGAAAGATATTCATGGTCTTCGACATCCCCAGTTGCGCGAAAATCGAGAAGACCGCCGAAGACCTCAACGAGTCGATAGAAATCGCCCACAAAATCAACGATTAGCCATGCCCGCAAAAAAATTCCTGCTGTCGATTCTGGCCGCCGCCGCCCTCGCTACCGCAAACGCCGATATCCGCTGGCCGACCCCCTCAAAAGATTTCGCGCAAGGCAAACCGCCCGCCGAGTTTCTCCAAC
>JAJXPD010000100.1 GCA_021641325.1 Opitutales bacterium | reverse complement strand
AAGCGCATTCACAGACATGGCGGACAAAATCGAAATCAGGGGCGCGCGCGTCCACAACCTCAAAAATATTAACGTAGACATTCCGCTCGGCAAGCTTGTCGGGATAGCGGGAGTGTCGGGTTCGGGAAAGTCGTCGCTTGCGCTCGGCGTGTTGTACGCGGAGGGCTCGCGGCGGTATCTCGACTCGCTCTCGACATACACGCGCAGGCGAATGACGCAGGCCGCCGCCGCGCAGGTGGACGAAGTTCTCTACGTTCCCGCCGCCCTCGCGCTCAGGCAGAGACCAGCGGCGGCGGGCATTCGCAGCACTTTCGGCACGGGGACGGAGCTGCTGAACGTGCTGCGCCTGATGTTTTCGAGGCTCGCAAGCCACAGGTGTCCGAACGGGCACTACCTGCCGTCGACGCTTGCGGTCGCCGCCGAAAAAGAGCTTGTGTGCCCCGTTTGCGGAGCGCGGTTCTACGCGCCGTCGGCGGAGGATTTGGCGTTCAACGGCAGGGGCGCGTGCCGCAAATGCGACGGCACGGGCTTTGTGAGAACCGTAGACAGGTCAACGCTCGTGCCCGACGAGTCGCTGACAATCGACGGCGGGGCGGTCGCGCCGTGGAATTCGCTGATGTGGTCGCTCATGACCGACGTCTGCCGCGCAATGGGCGTGCGCACCGACGTTCCATTCCGCGAGCTTACGCAAAAGGAGCGCGAAATCGTCTTCGACGGGCCTCCCGAAAAAAAGCATATTTTCTACAAGGCAAAAAGCTCAAATCAGGCGGGCGAGCTTGACTTCACCTACTACAACGCAGTTTACACTGTCGAAAACGCCCTCGCGAAAGTGAAGGACGAAAAGGGCTTCAAGCGCGTCGAGAAATTCCTCAAAACCGAAGTCTGCCCCGACTGCGGCGGAACTCGGCTTTCCGACGCCGCGCGCGCGCCGAAAATCGGGGGTTTGTCGTTAGACGCCGTATGCAAAATGCCGCTTGCGGAGTCGCTCGAATGGGTCGCCGCCGTGCCGAAGTCGCTGCCCGCCGAGATGCGCCCCATGGCTGAAAGCATTTGCGGCGCGTACAAAAACACGGCAAAACGCCTCTCCGACTTGGGGCTTGGATACCTCGAACTCGACCGCGCCGCCGCCACGCTCTCCACGGGCGAACGCCAGCGAATGTACCTTGCCCGCGCCGTCCGCAACCGCACCACGGGCATTCTCTACGTTCTGGACGAGCCGTCGATAGGGCTGCACCCCGCGAATCTCGACGGCTTGAAGGGCGTCGTGCGCGACCTCATCGCCGACGGAAACTCCGTCGTGCTCGTAGACCACGACACCAAGATTTTGGCGGAGTCCGACTGGCTGATAGAAATGGGCCCCGACGCGGGCGCGAAAGGCGGGAGGGTCGTGGCGCAGGGAAGCGTCGCCGACATCGAAAAAAATCCCGATTCGAAAATCGGCAAATTCCTTTCGGGAAAGACCGCCGTGCCGCCGCGCAAACGCGCCGCCAAAGGCGAAGTTTTCGGCATCGGAAAAATCCGCATGGAGACTTCGGCAATCCACACGGTCAAGCCGCTTTCCGTCGAAATTCCCAAAGGCAGGCTGACGGCGATTACGGGCGTTTCGGGTTCGGGAAAAACCACGCTCGTTTTGGAATGCCTCGCCCCCGCGCTCGAAGCGAACGCCAAGGGCAAGCCCCTGCCGCCGCACGTCAAGCGGCTCGACGCGTGCGGAATCGGGAGCGTCAAGCTAATCGACGCATCTCCCATCGGCGTGAACGTGCGCTCGACCGTCGCGACCTACGCGAATGTCCACGACGACCTCAGAAAAATCTTCGCAAAAACCGCCGACGCAAAACGGCTCGGATACACCGCAAGCGACTTCTCGTACAACACGGGCAAACTGCGCTGCCCCACATGCGACGGCACGGGCGAAATTTCGCTCGACGTCCAGTTCCTGCCCGACGTTGACATTCCCTGCCCCGACTGCCGCGGCTCGCGCTACGCCCGCGCGGCGAACGCCGTCAAATGCGCCTGCAAAAACAAGAGCGCCGAGTACTCCCTGCCCGAAATCATGGACATGACCGTAAACGACGCAATCGACGCCTGCTCCGACATGAAGCCCGTCCGCCAGAAGTTGGAGACCCTGCGCGAAATCGGGCTTGGATACCTCACACTCGGCGAGGCAACCCCCGGGCTTTCGGGCGGCGAGGCGCAGCGACTAAAACTCGCGGAGGAAATCGACAAACGGCAGTCGGACGCCATCTTCGTTTTCGACGAGCCCACAATCGGGCTTCACCCGCTCGACGTGCAGACGCTGCTGGGAGTCTTCCAAAAGCTCGTCGAAAACGGCGCGACGGTCGTCGTAATCGAGCACGACCTCGACGTCATAAAAAACGCCGACTACATAATAGACATGGGCCCCGACGGCGGCAAGGCTGGCGGCGAAATCGTCGCCTGCGGGACGCCCGACGACGTAAAGAAATCTCCGCGCAGCCGCACCGCAAAATTTCTGTAAACCGCGCCAAGACACAGCCGCAAGCCGACGCCGGCAGTCATCGCCCAAACGACGCAAAAAACGCCGCGCGGTGTCGGGATAAAATCCTCCCGACCGCCAAATCACGCCCCCCGCAAAGCCCTCCGAAAAACCGCGCAATCCCTCCAAGATACGGTTGCCGCAATTTCGCAAACCGCAAGCGCGGGCGCAAAAAAAGCGGCGTCCGATTTCCCGAACGCCGCAATTTTCAACGGGTGTTATTTGAAGTACTTCACGCCCGCGCCGAATATCGGCTGGACTTTGTTGCCGGCGATGTTTTTGCCGACGTTTTCGCCGAAACGCTCGGTGTGCCCCATCTTGCCGAACACGAGTCCGTCGGGGCTTGTGATGCCCTCGATTGCGTGCAGAGAGCCGTTCGGGTTGAACGGAATCGACGCGCTCGGATTTCCGCTTTCGTCGACATACTGCGTTGCGATTTGCCCGTTGCGCGCAAGGGATTCAACCACCGACTGCGGGGCTATGAATTTGCCCTCGCCGTGCGAGACGGGAATCATGTATTCGTCGCCTACGTTGCAGTCGGCAAGCCACGGCGAGAGCGTGCTCGCCACGCGCGTGCGGACATAGCAGCTGACGTGCCTGCCGATGTTGTTGTATGTGAGCGTGGGGCTGTCGGGCTTCAATTCGCGGACTTCGCCGAAAGGCACAAGACCCAGCTTGATGAGAGCCTGAAAACCGTTGCAAATGCCCAAAATCAAGCCCTTGCGGTCTTTCAGCAGGCGCATAACTGCGTCGGTAAGCGCGGGGTTGCGGAAGACTGCGGCGATGAATTTGCCCGAACCCGCAGGTTCGTCGCCCGCGCTGAATCCGCCCGGAATCATGAGAATTTGCGATTCGTCGATGAGCTTTTTCATCTCGGCAATCGAGAACGCCACGTCCGCGTCGGTCATGTTGCGGAACACGAAAGTTTTTGCGACAGCCCCCGCGCGTTCGAACGCCCGCGCGGTGTCGTATTCGCAGTTCGTTCCGGGGAAGACGGGAATGAACACCTGCGGCTTGGCGCACTTCGACGGCGCAAGGGCGACGTTCTTGTTCGCGAACGATGGTTTGAGGATTTCCCCGTTTTGAGAGTCCGCCGCAAGCGTCGGGAAAGTGCCTTCAAGCGGCGCGTTCCACGCCTTTTTAAGCTCGGAAATTTCGATTGCCGCCGAGCCGATTTTGATTTCGGGGCGCGATATTGTTTTTCCCACGATTTTCGCGCCGTCGAGCGTCGCGCCGTCGGCAAGTTCCACGAGCATTGCGCCGTAGTCGAGATCGAACGCGTCGCAGTCGGCGTCGAACTCGAAGCCGATTTCGTTGCCGAACGACATCTTTGCGACAGCCTCCGCAAGTCCGCCGAAACGCAGTGTGTGCGCGGCGAGAATTTTCCCCGCCTTGACCGCTTCGTAGACCGCCGCGTATTTTTTCTTGGCGTCGTCCCAGTCGGGCGTGAGGTCGGCGCGTTTTGCGACCTCCAAGAGCGCGACGCGCGAACCCGCCTTTTTAAATTCGGGCGAAAGCGCGTTGCGGACATCGCACGGGCACATAGCAAAGCTTACCAAAGTCGGGGGAACGTCGATGTCGTTGAACGAACCCGACATCGAGTCCTTGCCGCCGATTGCCGCCGACCCCAGCTCCATCTGCGCTTCGAACGCGCCGAGCAACGCCGCAAGCGGTTTGCCCCAGCGCGTCGGATTGTCGCGCAGTTTTTCGAAATATTCCTGAAAAGTGAAGCGTATGCGCGATATGTCTCCGCCCGCCGCCGCGATTTTCGCGACGCTTTCGAGCACTGCGTACTGCGCCCCGTGGAACGGACTCCACTTCGAGATGTTCGGGTTGAAGCCGAAAGAGAACAGCGTGCCCGTGTTTGTGTCGCCTTTGAGAAGCGGAATTTTGGAGCACATCGCCTCCGGCTGCGTTGCGAGTTTCGCGCCGCCGTAGGGGTGCAGAACCGCGCTCGCGCCAATCGAAGAGTCGAAGCGTTCAACAAGCCCGCGCTGCGAGCAGCAGTTGAGCGACGAAAGCATTTCGAGCCACGCGGATTTGTCGGAGGCGCGTTTTTTGTTCGGCGCAAAAGGCGTGTTTTCCGAGGGTTCGGTAATTTCCGCGCGAGCCACCGCGACCGTGCCGTTTGTGTCGAGGAAGTCGCGCCGCAGGTTTACGACGGCGTCGCCCTTCCACTTCATCACGAGTCTGCCGCTGTCGGTGACGTTCGCAACGTGCGTACATTCGAGGTTTTCCTCCGCCGCGTATTCCCTGAATTTTTCGGCGTCCGCGGGCGAAACCACAACCGCCATGCGCTCCTGCGATTCGGAAATGGCAAGCTCGGTGCCGTCGAGTCCGCGGTATTTTTTGGGAACGGCGTCGAGGTTGATTTCGAGCGACGGCGCAAGCTCTCCTATCGCCACCGACACGCCGCCCGCGCCGAAGTCGTTGCAGCGTTTGATGAGCAGGCTCGCCTTGGGATTGCGGAAGAGCCTCTGCAATTTGCGCTCCATCGGGGCGTCGCCCTTCTGGACTTCCGCGGAGTTTTCGAGAGCCTTTTCGGTGTGGTCTTTCGACGAACCCGTCGCGCCGCCGATGCCGTCGCGCCCCGTGCGCCCGCCGACAAGCAGAATTACGTCGCCCTTTTCGGGAGTGCCGCGGTATACCATGTCGCGGGGGGCGGCGGCTACGACCGCGCCGATTTCCATGCGTTTTGCGACGTATCCTTCGTCGTAAATTTCAACAACCTGCCCCGTCGCAAGCCCTATTTGGTTGCCGTAGCTGCTGTATCCGTTAGCCGCGCCCGTTACGATTTTCTTTTGCGGAAGCTTGCCCGCGAGCGTTTTTTCGAACGGCGTGCGGGGGTCTCCCGCGCCCGTAATGCGCATTGCCTGATAGACGTAGCTTCTGCCCGAAAGGGGGTCTCGGATTGCGCCGCCGAGACATGTAGCCGCGCCGCCGAAAGGTTCGATTTCCGTCGGGTGGTTGTGCGTTTCGTTCTTGAACATCACAAGCCACTCCTGCTTTTGCCCGTCTACGTCGACTTCGACGACGATGCTTGCGGCGTTGATTTCCTCGCTTTCTTCAAGGTCGGCAAGCTTGCCCGCCTTGCGGAGAGCGCGCATTCCGATGAGAGCAACGTCCATGAGGCAGACGTGTTTGCCGCGCTCGGCGAGTTTGAGCTCGGCGCGGATTGAAAGGTATTTTTGCCAAGCCGCCTCTATCGGCTTTGCGAATTTTCCGCCGTCGATTTTTACGTCTTCGAGGTGCGTAAGGAATGTCGTGTGGCGGCAGTGGTCGCTCCAATAGGTGTCGAGCACTTTGATTTCGGTAATGGATGGGTCGCGCTTTTCGGTTTTTGCGAAGTAGTCGCGGCAGAACGCGAGGTCTTTTACCGACATCGCAAGCGACATCTTTTTGTGGAGCGCGGCGATTTCCTCGTCGGACATCGAAACAAAGCCCGATATTCGCGCGACGCTCGACGGAATCTTCGCCGCCTTTACAAGAGTGTCGGGCTTTTCGAGGGACGCCTCGCGGCTGTCCACCGCGTTTATGAGGTATTTTTTAATACGCGCGACGTCGTTTTCCGACAGACCCTTTCCGAAGACGTAGACTCGGGCGCACGCGACTGTCGGGCGGGTTTTCGCCACAATCTGCACGCACTGTTCCGCCGAGTCTGCGCGCTGGTCGAACTGCCCTGGGAGGTATTCGCCGGCGAAGACCGTGTCGCCGTCTGCCGTCGGGAACGTTTCCTCGTAGATATTTTCCACGGGGGCTTCGCAGAAAATCAAATTTTTGACGGACTCGAACTGCGCGTCGTCAACGCCCTCTATATCGTAGCGTTGGAGCACGCGCGCTGGGGGAATTTCCATGTTAAGGTTGCCCTTCAAATCGTTGAGGAGCGCGGTTGACGAGTGTCCGTTTTTTTCTTCTACAAAAACTCTGCGAATCATTCAAAACAGTTTCGCGAAATCTTGCCCTTTCGCAATTCTTTTCTTGAAAAAAATAAAAATTCGAACGCCGCGCAAAAAAACTTTTACAAGCGGGAGAATTATGGTAGATTCGACGAATGTTGAAAAAATGCGCAATTATAACCGCATGCGCCGCAGCAATGCTCTGCGCCGCGCACGCAAGAATAACGTCTTTCGGAGAACCCGCAAAATACGGGCTTTCCCCCTCGCCCGAAAATTGGTACGACGTAAACCCCTACACTTGGGACGTTTTCACGACTTTCGACGGCGACAAAATCATGGGCGCTGGCACCGAACGCTACACAATGCTCGGCGCGGAATGCTACTCGACGGGAGTCATTGAGGGCAGAAAAGTGGGCGACTTCACTGCGGTTGCCTCCCTCGTAGACAGGGGCGCGTTCTTCGGCGGCGACGGATACCTCGACCTCTACTACTTCGCGCCCGTTGACGCCAGCAAATACGCACAGCAAATCAATTTCTTCGGCGGCTGGAAGTACAACCTCAACCAGTACCTCGACATCGACATCGGCGGCAACATGATTTATTCCACAAAGCGCGTCGTAGGCCCCGGTCTTGTGGTGGAGGGCATGGGCGGCGAAACCCTGCGCGGCGACATCTACATAGGCTTTACCACAAACAAGCTCTACGTTGCGCCTTTCGTCTTTGCGGGCTACGACCCGACCTACGACGAGCTTCGCCTCACGGCGGGCTTTGCGCCGAGCGTAGACCTCGAACCAATCACGGGAATCCGCGGTCTTGCAATAGAAAGTAAGGCTATTTTCGGATACGTCAGGGCGCAGCGTTTTTCGGGCAGCGAAATAGTCGGCGGCGGCTATTGGCGGACTGAATACAGCTACATTCAGACGGAGGCAAACCTCGTCTACACCTACAAGCACCTGCGCACGTTTGCGGGGGTCGGCTGGGCTATCCACGACGACGGCAAATACGCCCCCAACGGCGCGTATTTAGGCTCGGACAACAACGTTTGGGTAGGCGGCGGCATCGGCTGGATTTTCTAATCCGCCCTCCCCGCGCCTCCCGCTTCTGTCGGGAAAAACCGCGCCGCTTCAAGCGGCGAAAAGCACGCCAATTTTGGGCAACAAAAAACCGCGCCGTTTCGGGCGCGGTTTTGCGTTTTGCGCGTTTCGAATTATTCGAAAGTCTTTTTCACGGTTTCCGCGTCAACCACGACTTTCTTTTTGGAGGAATCGTCGGGCAGTTCGTACATTACGTTTAGCATTATGCTTTCCATAATGGAGCGCAGGGCGCGCGCGCCCGTGCCGAAGTCCATCGCCTTTTGCGCGACCGCTTCGACCGCGTCTGCTGTAAATTCAAGCTTCACGCCGTCGAGCGAAAGCAGCTTGGAGTACTGGCGCACGAGCGAGTTTTTCGTCTCGGTGAGAATGTGAACCCAGTCGTCTTTCGTAAGTTCGTTGAGCGTGCAGACAACGGGAAGTCTGCCGATAAACTCCGGAATGAAGCCGAACGACACCAAGTCTTCGGGCTGAACCTTG
>JAJXPD010000275.1 GCA_021641325.1 Opitutales bacterium | reverse complement strand
TTCTTTTAATATCCGAGAAGCGGTGTAGACTTTCGGCTATCCAACAAATATCAATAATTTCTTACAAAAAATGAAAAAGACGTTTTTATGCATTCTGCTTCTTTCCGCGTGCGCTCTTTTCGGAGGCGAGTCCGCAAAATGGATTTCCGCCGACGATTTCACCGCCGACGCGTTCAATACTTGGATTGCGTTCAGAAAAGACGCGGAACTTGCGGAAACGCCCGCGTCGGCAAAACTCAAAATCGCAGCCGACAGCAAATACTGGCTCTGGGTAAACGGCAAGCTCGCGGTCTTCGAGGGCGGGCCAAAACGCGGCCCGAATCCCGCCGACGGCTACTACGACGAAATCGACATCGCGCCATTCCTGAAATCGGGCAAAAACCGCGTCGCCGTTCTGCTTTGGTACTTCGGCAAAGACGGATTCTCGCACAAAAGCAGCGGGAAATCGGGGCTGTACATCGACGGCGGCGAAATTGCCGATTTCGACACCTCTGCGGACTGGCTTTCGCGAGTCCACCCCGCCTACGGCACTGCGGGCGCGCCGTTCCCGAACTTCCGGCTGTCGGAATCAAACTTGCAGTTCGACGCAAACAGGGATATGGAAAACTGGCAAACGCGCGACGACCTTTCCGAAAAATTCGCCTTCAAAAAATCGCGCGAGTACGGCAAATTGGGCTGCGCTCCGTGGAACGCCGCCGAAAAACGCCCCATTCCGCAATGGAAACTGCGCAAGCCGATAGAGCTTCAATTTACGGCCAAGAAATCGTGGCTTGGCGGCACGGCAGTGGCAAAACTTCCGTACAACATGCAGATGACGCCGATTATCACCGTCTACGACCCCGTCGGAAACTCGCTCGTGTCCGTCGAAACCGACCACGCGTTCACGGGCGGCGACAACTGTCTCCGCGCCGAATACATCACAAAGAAAGGCTTGCAGACATACGAATCGGTGGGCTGGCTCAACGGGCACGAAATAGTCTTGAAATTTCCGCGGTATGTAGACGTGAAAAAAATCGAGGCGCGGGAATCGGGCTACGACACCGAAGTTTCGGGCAAATTCTCGTGCGACAGCCCGTTCTTCATGCGCTTCTGGCAAAAGGGGCTGAACACTCTGTACGTCAACATGCGCGACACATACTTCGACTGTCCCGACCGCGAACGTGCCCAGTGGTGGGGCGACGTCGTGATTCTTTCGGGCGAAAGCTTTTACACCTACACGCCGTCGGTAAACGCGCTCACCCGCAAGGCAATCCGCCAGCTCGTGAGCTGGCAAAGGCCCGACGGCTCGCTGTTCGCGCCGATTCCCGGCAACTACACCAGCGAACTTCCCGGACAAATGCTCGCGTCAATCGGCAAATACGGATTCTGGAACTACTACATGAACACGGGCGACGCCGACACTGTCAAATTCGCGTATCCCGCAGTCAAAAAATACCTCTCCCTCTGGACGCTCGATTCCACTGGGCTTACCGAATTCCGCAAAGGCGGCTGGAGCTGGGGCGACTGGGGCGAAAACCGCGACAAACGCCTGATTCTCGCGGGCGGGCATTATATCGCCATCGACGCCGCCGCACATATGCCGGAACTTT
>JAJXPD010000099.1:6451-8083 GCA_021641325.1 Opitutales bacterium | reverse complement strand
CGGGACGGAAAGTTTTGTCTGAGTCGAGGTCGAAGGGCTTTTTCATGCGCTCGCGAATCCACTGCATGCGGGCGTCGGCGCGTTCAAGAAATCTGTCGTAAATCGTGAATGCGGGAAGCAGCGTTCCCTGCGAGAGCATTATCTCTATCGCGGGCGCGAACAAGTCCTGAAAATACTGCACGTCCTCCGAGGTGAAAAACAGCTTGAAGAAATCGACATTCTGCATGTATTCGCGCACGAACTCGCGCACGTCAAGCTCGCCTACGGGCATTTTAAGATAGTGTCCGCGTTCCAGCAGAAATACGACATAGCGCGTTTCGTTGCGCATTTTCGTCGTTGTTTGGAGCGAAACGGGCGTGCGTTTGCGGGCGCGCGAATCGGAGGGCGCGGACGGCGTCGCGGCGAAAACCGACGCGAGCGACAGGGCAAGCAACAATATAAATTTCGTTATGTTTTTCATGTTTACCGCAAAAAAATCGGAATTTCCTTTAAATATTATATTCTCATTTTTGACAAGAAAGTTCGGGAATTGTTCGTGCGGCTATTTCAGGTTGTCGCGGGCGCGGCGCAGGGTTTCGCGCTCGGCGTCGGTAAGCGACGCAAAGCCGTCGGTGTTTATCTTGTCCAAAATCCTGTCGACCTCAGCCGACAAGTCGCGCGGGTCGGAGACGTTCACCCTGAAATTGTAGTCGGAGGCACGCCCTCCCCTGTCCTGCGGACTGGCGCGTTTCGAAAATCTCGGCATCGACAAACTGTCGATGAAAGAAAGTTTGCCGCGCCGCATAAGCGCGACGAACGCCAAGCCCGACGCAAGCCCGCCCAAGTGCGCCGAATACGCCACAATCGGGTTTCCGCCCGCGAGCGAATAGATAAGCCCGAGCACCTCGAAGCCCGCGGCGATTTTAAGCATCGTCATGGGTCTCATCGAAATCGGCAGGACGAAGAAAAGCAAAAACGTAATCGGCACGGGCGGATACAGCACGCAGAAGCCAGCGAACACCGCCATCACCGACGCGCTCGCGCCCACGAGAGCCTCGGGCGCACCCTGAATTTCGGCGAGAGCCGCCCACAACGCGCCGCCCGCAATCGCGCCCGTCAAATACAGTGCGGTAAATTTCCGCGCCCCGACCGCCTTTTCGAGAAACGTCCCTATAAAATACAGCCCCAGCATGTTGCAGAATATGTGGAGAATGTCGGCGTGCAGAAACGAGTACGTCAGCAGCGTCCAGACGCGACCGTGCGCCAGAGCCTCCGGCGACAGCGCGAACCACTCCGACACCGACGCGCTTCCGTAGGCGCGCTCGGCGAAGGCCTCGGCAAGGAAGCATGCAACGTTCAGCAAAATGAAAATCTTGACGGGCGAAAGCGCAAAGCCCGACCCCGCGCGGCGGCGGTTTCCGTTCATGTAGTCTCTTTCGTAAATGGACATTTTCAGCGTTTTGAATTTAAAATTTGCGCAAGGGCGAGGTTTGCCAGCACAAGCCCGAACGTCCCCGTTACAATGGGCGTGCTCCCAATTATTTTTTTCGCGTCCGCCGCGCCGCTTTTGACGTGCGAGGCGGCTTCGGGAATTTCGGTCGAAAACACGCAGGGCTGTCCTTTTTTGAATCCGCGCGCCCGAAGCTCCTTGCG
>JAJXPD010000099.1:583-6441 GCA_021641325.1 Opitutales bacterium | reverse complement strand
TGCGCATTATCGCCGCCATCGGGCACGAATGCGTTTTGAAAAGCTCTGCGACGGCGACTTTGAGCGGGTCGGTTTTGCGGGCCGCCCCCATGCTCGAAACGATGGGCACTCCCGCAGAGAGAGCGGCGGCGGCAAGGGCGGCTTTCGGCGCAAGAGAGTCTATTGCGTCGACAATCACGTCGGGGCAAAGCCCCACAAATTCGGCGCAGTTGGACTCGTCTATAAACCTGTCCACAATTTCCAAGCGGGCGTTCGGGTTGATATCGCGCACGCGCTCGCGCATGACCGCAGTCTTGCTTTTGCCTATCGTCGAGTGGAGGGCGCAAAGCTGCCTGTTGATGTTCGACACGTCCACCGTATCGGCGTCGACCAGAACGAAAGAGCCCACGCCTATCCGCGCAAGCGCTTCGAGCGCGAACGACCCGACCGCGCCGACGCCGCAGACGGCGACCGTCGCCGACTCCATTTTTTTCTGGGCGTCGCCGCCGTACAAAATTGCGCTTCGCGAAAATTCGGGGGAAATCATTTCGAGTAAAATTCGATAAAATTGGAGTACAGCAATTCGGACAGCTCAATGTCGTCGGCGTTCCGAATCTCGGCGAGCTTCGCGATTGTCTCCTCCATGGTTTTGCGGGAGGTTGCGGAATCCGACTCGACCATCAGTCTGTCGGGCGACACCGCCGCCGCGCATCTGCGCCCGCGCTCCGACGAAAGCTCGCGCAGACCGAACGAAAAGCGCGCGCCGATTTTCTCGAACTCCCGCGCCATCTCGGGCGAGCACGACGCCGCGTGGAGCAAAAACCGCCGCTCCTTTTTGCCTTCGAGCCGCTCCTCCATCGTAGGCGAATACTCCGCAGTCCATGCTTTCAGAATCTCGAAAACCGCCCCGTACATTCCAACGCAATGGATTACCGCGGGAAGCCCGTACTTGCCCGCAAGCCTCAGCTGCTCGGCGAACAGACGCCGTTGGAGGGCGGCGGGTATGCGGTTTTCGAGCCGCGAATCAAGCCCCGTCTCGCCGATTGCGTCGGCGGAAATGAGGTACTGTTCGAGCGACGGAAGAAACGTGGAAAACAGCTCCGACTCCACGAACGACATGTCGTCGAACTCCGACACGCGCAGGTCGGGGTGTATTCCGTAGGCCTTTTTCACGGGGAACGCGTCGAATTTTTGCAGCCCCTCCCAGTCTCCGGGGAAGCACGCGTCCACGCACAAATCCACGCCGAACGCAAGCCCGCTGAAATCGGCGTATTTGCTGAAATCGGCGTGGCAGTGGGCGTCTGTCGTGTGGAGGTACATCTATCGCTTGTAGAAGTCGGCTATGGCGTCGCGGACAAGGGCGTCGGGCACCGTTTCGGTGCGGGTTTTGCCGATGTCCAAAATTGTCACAAAGCGCAGCGCGCCCGCAAGGGCCTTTTTGTCGCCGTGCATGGCGTCGATGAAATCGTCGGCGGAAATGCGCTCCGCAAGCGACACGGGCAAGTTCTCCGACCGCAAAAGCCGAGCGATTGCCTCAACCTGCGCGTCGCCGATAAGCCCCAGTCTGCGCGAGAGAACCGCCGCCATCACAGTCCCGATGGAGACCGCCTCGCCGTGCAGATATTTTCCGTAGCCTGCGTTGCGCTCTATCGCGTGCCCAAAGGTGTGCCCCAAGTTGAGCAATGCCCTGCCGCCGTTCGGCGACGTTTCGCGCTCGTCCTCCGCGACGATTTTCGCTTTGAGCTTGCAAGACGAAACGACGGCGTCGCCCAGCTCTGGCGAATCGAATTCCATCGGTTTTCCCCGCGCCGCGAGCCTGCCGAACAGCTCCGCGTCGCCCAAAACCGCGCATTTGACGACCTCCGCCATGCCCGCGGCAAACTGCCGCTTGGGAAGCGACTTCAAAAACGCCGAATCAGTGTAGACCGCCTTCGGCTGGTGGAACGCCCCCACGAGATTCTTGCCCTCCGGAATGTTCACGCCGGTTTTTCCGCCGACGGACGAATCCACCGCCGCAAGAAGCGTCGTGGGAATCTGGTAGAAATCCACGCCGCGCATGTACGACGCCGCGACGAAGCCCGAAAGGTCGCCCACGACCCCGCCGCCGAACGCCGCGACCGCGCTTTTCCTGTCGGCGCGTCTGTCGGCAAGCATCGCGCAGAGCCTGCCGAACATTTCGATGGTTTTGGATTTTTCGCCGCCCTCCACTTCCACGATTTCCGCGACCCCCGCAAGTTTCCCCGCGGCGTCCGCGTGCGATTCAAGCACCGCAGTGTCCGCAAAGCAGAACACGCGCCTGCCGTTTTCGGCGAGTTTCGCGAAATCCGCAACCGCTACGTCGAACGCCCCCGCGCCGACGTGTATCGGATATTCGCGCCCCGCAAGCCGTACCGTCAATTCTTCCATAAAATCTACTCCAAACCGAACACGCCGTTCGCGTAGGCGCGAGCGTCGAATTTCTGCAAGTCTTCGGGCTTCTCGCCCAAGCCGACGTATAGAATCGGCAACTTCAATTTTCTGTAAACCCCCGCGAGCGCGCCGCCCTTGCCCGTTCCGTCGAGCTTTGTGATAATCATGCCCGTCAGAGGGAACGCCTTGTGGAACGCCAGCGCCTGCTCGATGCTGTTCGAGCCGAGGCTTCCGTCTATCACGATGACGGAATTCTGCGGCGCGGCGGGGTCGTTTTTCTGCACCACGCGGCGGATTTTCGAAAGCTCCGCCATGAGGTTTTCCTTTGTGTGCAGCCTGCCCGCAGTGTCGAGCACAAGCCACTGCGCCCCCCTCGCCTTTGCCGACTGCCACGCGTCGAACGCCGTCGCCGCCGCGTCCGCGCCGTGGCTGCTTTCCACGAGCCTTACGCCGAGGCGCGTCGCCCATTCGCGAATCTGCTCGTTCGCCGCCGCGCGGAAAGTGTCGCACGCGCCGAGCAGCACGCCGTCGCCGTTTTTGCCGAGCATGCGGGCGAGCTTCGCGGCGGTCGTGGTTTTGCCCGCGCCGTTTACGCCCACAAGACACACAACCGACGGATTCCCGTCCGCCGCCCTAACAAAGTCCGCCTCCGAACCTTCGAGAATTTTGCAAAGCACGTCCGCGCCGATTTGCGCAGCCTCCTTGCCGCGAAGCTCGCGGTTGCGCGAGTACTCCCTCCTGATTGCCTCCACAATCTCCGACGCCGTTTCGTAGCCGAAGTCCGCCCCGTAGAGCGTTTCCTCTATCAGCGCGATGTCGGCTTCGTCGATTTTCTTTGCGAAGAGCGAAGTCAGCGAGTTCAGCGCGACCCCCGCGGTGCGCCTCAAACCCTCCCTGAATTTTTTTAGGATTGAAAACATTATTTGCCGTTCGCCGTTTTAAGCGGGCGCGTGAGCGTGTTTTTTACCCTGTCCAAAACGCCGTTGACGAACCTCCGCGCCTCCGACGACGAATACTCCTTCGCCAAATCGACAGCCTCGTTTATCGAGACCACGGGCGGAATGTCGTCGCGGTGGAGAAGCTCGAAAACCGCGAGGCGCAGAATCGCCAAATCGACCTTCGCGATGCGCTCGATGGACCAGTTTGTCGCGCTTTCGGAAATCGTCCTGTCAATCTCCTCCGCATGGGCGTCCACTCCCGCGACAAGCTCTTCGGCGAAAGCGTAGAAAGAGCGGTCGTTGTCCTTGGTTTCGAAGAACGCGTCGAGCGAGTCGCCCAGACTGCGCCCGCCGTTGAGGTCGCGCATATAGAGAAACTGCATTGCCGCGGCGCGGTTTTCATGGCGTCCGACGTTTTTGGGCTTGCGTTCGGAATCCATTATTTGCCTCCCTTTTTGAATTCGGCGTCGTGCCTTTCGTCGGCGTCGGCAAGCTCGTCGAGCAGAATCGCCGCGTGCCACGCCATCTCCATGGCGCATTCGGCGAACTCCTCGCCGCGGGCGATTTTCCCGACGGTACGCGCCTTCGCCTGCTCCTCGTCGTTGGCGGCCACAATTCCGTTTACAATCGGAACGGTCGAAATCATCGACGCCTGTTGGAGGGCATTTGCCGTGCTGTGGGCTATGATTTCGTGGTGCGGAGTCTCGCCCGCGATGACGACGCCCAGCGCGATAACCGCGTCATACTCGTCGGTTTCGGCGAGCATGTTGCATACGTACGGAATTTCGCCCGCCCCAGGAACGCGCACAAGCCTGATGTTTTCGGCGTCCACGCCGTGCCCGCTAAGCGATTTCACCGCGTCGCGCACGAGCGCGTCCACATATTTTTTGTTGTAGCGCGACGCCACTATCGCAAAGCGGTAGTGCGACGCGTCTATCAAAGGCATTTTTCCCTTGTTGGTGCTCATTGTCAGTTATTCCTTGATTTTAATTTCCTCTACTATTTCCAAACCGAAGCCTTCGGGAATCGAATGCCGTCCGGGGCGGGTTGTCAAAAGCCTGATTTTCTCGAAGCCAAGCTCGCGCAGAATCTGCGAGCCTATGCCGTAGTCGCGCATGTTGGGAGCAACGGGCGATGCGTCGGCGACGTTCACGCCCGAATTGGGCTGCGTTATGTAGACCGCCGCGCCGTTGCCGTCTTCGGCAATCATTTCGAGGGCCTTTTCGAAAGAGCCGGCCGAATTGCGGTATCCGACGTCGCAGAAGATGTCGGAGAACGCGTTTTCGGAGTGAACCCGCGCGAGAGTCGGGCTTTTCGAAATCGTGCCGCGCACGAGCGCAAAGTGGACGCGCCCGTCGCTCGCCTTGAACGCGGAAAGCTTGAAGTTGCCCGCGGTCGTCAGAATGTCGCGCTCGAAGAGCCTTGCGATGTGCGACTCGTGCCGCAGTCTGTATTCTATGAGCGAGGCAACGCTCATGAGCTTCATGTTGTGCCGCTTTTTGAATTCCGCGAGGTCGGGAAGACGCGCCATCGTGCCGTCGTCTTTGAGGATTTCGCAGATTGCCGCGCACGGAAACAGCCCCGCAAGACGCGCCAAATCTACCGCCGCCTCCGTGTGCCCCGCGCGTTCGAGAACGCCGCCCGCCCGCGCCCTGAGCGGATTGAGGTGGCCTGGGGTTACGAAGTCGTCGGCGCAGGCTTGGGCGTTGCCCATGAGCGCAATGGTGCGGGCGCGGTCCGCCGCGCTGATGCCCGTGGTGATTCCCCTGGCGGCGTCCACGGTCACCGTGAACGCAGTTCCCTTGGCGTCGCGGTTGAGGCGCACCATGTCGTCTATTCCGAGCTGCGTAAGACGTTCGCTTGTCGTCGGAACGCAAATCAGCCCGCGGGCGAAGCGTAGCATTTTGTTGACGATTTCGGGCGTGATTTTTTCCGCCGCGCAAATCATGTCGCCCTCGTTTTCGCGGTTTTCGTCGTCGGCAACAATGACGATTCCGCCCTTGGCGAACTCGGCAATGCAGTCCTCGACGCTGTCGAATACGATGTCCTTGTCCATAGTCTGAAAGTCTCCCTTTTATTGGTGTCGGTTTGAAAATATTTTTTCGATGTCCGCCTTTCCGAGAATCTTTACCGCGCCCTCAGGAATGCGTTTGAGAACAAGCCCGCCTATCTGGTAGCGTTTAAGCTCCTTGACGAAGTAGCCCATTGCCTCGAACATTCTGCGGATTTCGCGCTTGCGCCCCTGATTGAGCCAGACCTCCACGCGGCGCGGAGAGTCCGAAAGATTCGAGCTGTCGGGAATGATTTTCGAGGCTTTGAGCTTTTCGCCGTCGCAAAGCACGCCGCGCAGGAGCACGGGTATGATTTTCGCGTCCAAGTCGCGGTTGAGCAGCACATGGTAGCGTTTGACTACGCCGCTCGACGGGTGGGTGATTTTGTTCGCCAAGTCGCCGTCGTTTGTGAGAAGCAGCAGCCCCTGCGAATTTTTGTCGAGCCTGCCGCAGCAAAAAAGCTTCATCGAGGCGAAAGGTT
>JAJXPD010000099.1:0-573 GCA_021641325.1 Opitutales bacterium | reverse complement strand
GTCGAAGACCGTCTGCGCCTTGAACGGGTCGCCGTTCGAACAGATGTAGCCCTTGGGCTTGTTCATCGCAAGAACAACCTTGTCTTCGACGATTCCGCGCACGAGCGCGCCGTCAACCGACACCTTGTCGGCTTCGGGATTTACGTCCTGACCGATTTCGGCGGGAACGCCGTTTACCTCGACATCGCCCTCCAAAATTTTACGTTCGGCTTCGCGGCGCGAGCAAACCCCGCACTGCGAAATGTATTTTTGTATACGCATTTTATAGAACCTTTCCGCGCCTCACGGCGAATTATGCCTATAATTAGCGCATTTTTTGCCGCGCTTTTAAAGCAAAAAATGGAGCTAAATCCGGGGCTTCCGCAACGCGCCCCGACAGCCTTTCGGAAAAAAATCTCCGACGCCTAAAAAGCCGCCGCGCAAGCCCCGCGCCGACGCGCCTTTCGGACAACGCCCGCGCGATTCCGAACGCCCTTTGGGAACGGCATGCCCCGCGCCCGCGCGGACAGACTCCCAAGCCCCCCCCCCCGCGCGTTTTCTACTGTGCTGACCTATTTGTACAGGCGAAATCTC
>JAJXPD010000274.1 GCA_021641325.1 Opitutales bacterium | reverse complement strand
GGTTGTCTCATTCAAAAATACCCGAAGATATTCGCAATTTGCGCCTCTTTTGTAAAGCTTTTTTTCGCGGCGCGGCGGTCGGGGCGGCGCGCCGAAATTTCTACCACTTCATGCCGACCTGCACGGAAACTACGTTCGCCATTCCAGTGAAATAGCCCTTCATGGTGCCCAAGCCCGACGGGCTTGCGTTGTTAATCGAGGGGTCTTCGAGGAACAGAATATATGTGTAGCCAAGGTTGAAGTTGAATTTGTCGTACTGGTAGCCCAAGCCGCACGATAACCAAACGCGGTCGGTGCATGGAATGCGGGCTGTGCGGAACGACGCGTTGCGCACGGGCGATTCGTCCCAAGCCGTGCCGAAGCGGATTACCATGTTTTTGTCGAACTCTGGATAGTAGTGAATGCCGAACGCCACGCGCGAAGTGTCCTTCCAGTTTTCGTACACCGGACGCCCGCCGATCGTGCCGCTTCCGTCGGAATACTTGATGTTGAGATATTCGAACGCGCTCCAACCCGTCCAGGAATAGTCGAGCATAACGGCGAAGCGGTCGAGGTCGCCCCACAGACGCTGGTAGATGCCCGCGTTCACGGTCTGCGGCAGGGTGAGGTCGCAGTTGATGCGTTTGTACGCCGAAGTGCCAAGCACGATTTGTTCGGCATTGCCGCCGAGGTCGTGGCTGACTTCGCTGCGCCAGCTGACGCCGAACTTGCCGCCCTCAGCGTATTTGATTGTAAAGCCGACATTCGCGCCCGCGCTCCAGCCGTCGCCCGAAACGCGCAGTTTTGCGTCGGGCGAGCCAAGCCCCGTGAAGACGTTCTGCGTGAGGTACGCGTGCATCCAGTTGAGCGACGCGCCCGCCGAAATCGACAGCCAGTCGTTTACTTTATAGGCAAGACTCGGGTTTACGTCGATGGTTGTGAGGTCGGAATTGAGGGCGTGGTATCTGCCCACCCAGCCTTCGTCGTAGTCTGTTTCGAGGCCGTAGGTTGCGGTCGTCGAAAAAGTGAATGCAAAGTCCTCGTGGAAGCGGTAGACCGAATAGAAATTCGGAACGTAGGCGATTTCGCCCGCATTGCCGCCCTCTCCGCCCGACATATTATAGAGGTCGCGATAGCCCGTCGTTCCCTGATTGTGGAATTCGAAATTGGGCACTACAAAGTTCAGACCCGATTCCATGTCTATTTCCCCGACGCCGATTTTCTCGGAAAATATCGCTGCCGACGGATTCCAGAATGCGGCGGAAGCGTCGGACGACGCATTTGCCGTAGCCCCCGCCAAGGCGGAGCCTATGTTTGACGCGCCTTGTTCCAAAACTTGGAACCCCGCGCCGTGGGATACACAACAGGCGACAATCAACGCGCCCGCGTACACATTTCGCTTTTTCATAATTTTATAGATTTAGCAAACGCTTCCCATAATAAAAAGAAGCGAACGCAATTATGCACTTTCGCTTCCGAAATAAAAGCATTTTTTTACAAAAAAAACGCCGTCTTTTGGCGGACGGCGTTCAAATAAAAAACATATATTATTGACACTCAAAGAGCATCAGCCATAAAAGACGGAATTTTTATTTCGCGGTCTTTTAAATTATCATTTAGAAC
>JAJXPD010000098.1 GCA_021641325.1 Opitutales bacterium | reverse complement strand
ACTTCTTCTACCCTCATCCCACTATCTTTGACGATGAGCGAAAATTCGTTCCATAATGTCGATAAATAAGTGTTGAAGCTTTCGAAAAAATCGGAAGTATGTATGGCAATAATATGAACGACTCCGACACAGGCATTCATCGGGAAAAATACGGCGGCGACGTCGGTATTGTCGAATGCGCCGACTTCTTTTGCGACACCCCGCTCGACTTCGAGTTGGGAGGCCAGCTCGACTCGTTCAACGTCCGCTACGAAACCTACGGCAGACTCAACGAGGACAAGTCGAACGCGATTCTCGTGTGCCACGCGCTCACGGGAGACCACCACTGCGCGGGCGTCTATTCGCTGCTCGACAGAAAATCGGGCTGGTGGAACAACATCATAGGCCCGGAAAAGCCGCTCGACACAAACAAATATTTCATCATCTGCTCGAACTGCATAGGCGGCTGCCGCGGCACGACGGGGCCGTCGTCGATAAACCCCAAAACGGGCGAACGCTACAACCTGACATTCCCCGCAATCACAATCCGCGACATGGTCGCTGTGGAGGAGCGGCTTGTATCGCACTTGGGCATAAAGAAGCTCGCAATGATTATCGGCGGCTCGATGGGCGGCATGCAAACGCTCCAATGGGCGATTGACTTCCCCGACCGCATGGAAAAAATCTGCGCCCTCGCAACGACATCGCGCCAAAACGCGCAGGCGATAGCCTTCAACGAAGTCGGACGCTCGGCGATTATGCAGGACCCCGTCTGGAACGGCGGCAACTACGAGCTTGCCCGCGTGCCAAGCGTCGGGCTTGGAATCGCCCGCATGATGGCGCACATCACCTACCTTTCCGACAAGGGGCTTGACGACAAATTCGGGCGCGAGCACAAAAAAATCGCGGGCGACGAAATTTTCAAGCCGTCTTTCGAGATAGAAAACTACCTGCACTATCAGGGACAGAGCTTCGTCAACAGGTTCGACGCCAACACATACCTCTACTTCACCCGCGCCCTCGACCTCTTCGACCTGCGCACGAACGGCGGAAGCTTGGAGGCGGCGTTTAAAAACGTCGAGGCGCGGACGCTCGTTGTGGGCTTCACGTCCGACTGGCTCTTCCCGCCGAAACAGAACCGCGAGATAGTCAAGGCATTGTTGCGCATAGGCAAAACGGCGTCCTACGCGGAAATCAAGAGCGACTTGGGGCACGACTCGTTCCTGATTCACTCGCCCAAACTTTACAACTTGGTGGAATCGTTTTTGAATGTCGGAGAATAAGAACACAAAATCGCTCTCGAAGCGCAAGATAGAGCTTAAAGCAATCGGCGAATGGATTGCCGACGGCGAACGCGTGCTCGACCTCGGCTGCGGCAGGGGAATCCTGCTGAGCGAGCTTGCGCGGAAAAAGAACATCTACGGCGTCGGGGTCGATTCGGATTTCGACAAAATCTCCCGCGCAATAAAGCGCGGCGTCAACGCCTACCACGGAGACATAATGGACTTGCTCTCCGCCTTTGACGACGACTCCTTCGACTGGATTATCTGCTCGCGCACGCTCCCCGAACTCGAAAACGCAAGGGAAGTCGTGTTCGAGGCGCTGAGGGTGGGCAGGCGCGTCGCCGTGGGCTTCGTCAACCACGCCTACTGGCGGAACAGGCTCTGCATGGCGCTCACTGGCTCGCGCATAGTAAACGACGTCTTCCCCGAAAGGTGGGACACCGCCCGCCCCATGAACCCCATTTCCATAAATTCGTTTAAGGAATTCTGCAAAGAAAACGATATTACCATTGCGCGTTCCCACTTTCTGCGAGGAGACTGGGAGACGCCCTGCGCCATCCTGCCGAACCTGCTGGCGGGCTACGCGATATTCGAAATTTTAAAAGACAAAAAACAATGAACGAAAAAGAATGCGAAACAAAAAACGACGGGCAGAAAAACCCGCTCGCCAACGAAATCAACAAGCGCTTTCTTGAAGAGCGCAAAATATTCCTTTGGGACGAAGTCAGCGACGAAAGCTCGGCGGACATAGTGCGCAAGCTGCTCTACCTCGACATGCTCGACCACGAAAAGGAAATCACCCTCTACATGAGCACCCCCGGCGGCTCAATCAGCGCGGGCATGGCGGTCTACGACACCATGAAACTCATCAAAGCTCCCGTCAAGGTGGTGGTCGTGGGAATCGCCATGAGCATGGGCTCGATACTGCTTTCCGCAGCCCCCAAAGGCAGACGCTTCCTCTTCCCCAGCGCGCGCGTGATGATTCACCAGCCGCTGATTATGGGCGAAATGAGCGGAACGGCGGTAGACATGCACATTCAGGCGATGGAGCTTGAACGCATGCGCGAAGAGCTGAATAAAATCCTCGCCGAAGCGTCGGGACAGCCGCTCGAAAAAATCGCCGCCGACACCGACCGCGACTTCTTCATGACCGCGCAGGAAGCCGTAGACTACGGACTCGCCGACGGAATCATAACCGAACTCTAAAACAGGAAAAGGAAAGACAACGCAATGAAAAAGACAACCGCAATTCTGGCAATCGTCCTCGCCGCAGTCTGCGCGAACGCCGAAAAGAAAGTAGTGGCGTTCGGCTCGATACCGCAGGCGGCGCAACAGTTCGCAAACGCAAACTTCAAGGGCAAACAGCTCGCATCGACGCAGGTCGATACAATGCTCTTCGGCGCAATCACCGAGGGCTATAACATCGTCTATACCGACGGCACGGAAATCGAATTCGACGCCGACGGCAACTGGAAGGAAATCAAGGCGAAAACATCGGCAGTTCCCGCCGACCTCGTGCCCGAAAAAATCAAGCAGTACGTCAAGGAAAACTTCAAGGGACTGCCGATTGTAAAGATTGAAAAAGACGCAAAGGGCTACGAAATCGAGCTGTCGAACGGCAGGGGGCTTAAATTCGACCCCAACTTCATCTTCATCGGCTTGGATTAGCCCGAACACGGCAACGAACCGAACATAGGCGCGTCTCCCCGATGCGCCTTTTTTTGCGCCCGCGCAAAGCAAGCGCCAGAAAAAACTCTTTCAAAATGCAATTTATCGAGAGTTTTGTTGCCTAAATTAAATGTTGCCGATTTTCGCTGGCGGAATGAACGCGTTTATGCAAGACTTTGTAAAAATTACAAACGAGACAGGCAGGGATTTAATTGTTTTGGTCAAATACTG
Source organism: Opitutales bacterium (assembly GCA_021641325.1). Classification (GTDB taxonomy): domain Bacteria; phylum Verrucomicrobiota; class Verrucomicrobiia; order Opitutales; family Intestinicryptomonadaceae; genus Merdousia. The sequence goes on along the minus strand of JAJXPD010000098.1, from coordinate 4,960 downwards.
AGTCGGCAAATTCGCGCGTCGCCAAAATTTTGAGTGTTTTGGCGGCGGCTTTGTTTGTCCTGATTGCGTACGCAAATCTCAACGACATTTTTTGCATGCATTTTTTCGATTCCGAAAATCCCGTTTGGACTTCCGACGCCTGCGGGTGGGAAAGGACTTCAAAAACAAAATATACAATAATCTGCGCCGCCCATGCCGTCTTTTACATTTTTGCGGCAATCGCCCCGCTATTTATAAAAAACAAGCGGGCGGTTAATTTGATAAGGCTTTTTGCCGCGCTCTATATTTTTGCCAATATACTTTATTCAAGCATCTAAGCCGTCGCCCGACATGCCCGCCGAAAAATGCGGGCGAATAGAACTCTTGCGGAGCGGGAAGTTGCGTGAATTGAAAGTTGTGCGGAGCGGAGAAATTAGCGCGGGGGGGGTTGGGAAATGTACGCGGAGTCGGGAATGGGTGTGGGAAAGAAAAGTTGCGCGGAAGTTTTGCGCGGCCTGCGGGAAAAATGCGGGCACGCGGCGGCGCGAAAAATCAAACGCCTGCGTTTCCGTGCGTAATTTGCCGCATTGCCTCGTATGCGGCGATTCCCGCGGAGGTCGAAAGGTTCAGCGAGCGCAGTTTGGGCGCGAACTGCGGAATTTTCAGGCGGCGTCCGTCGAGGTCGTCGTGGACGCGCTGCGGGCAGCCGCAATCCTCCGCGCCGAACAGAAGCCCGTCGCCGTGTTCGAATTTTGCGTCCCAAAGGCATTTGTCGCCCTTTGTCGTAAAAAGCCAGATGCGCGACAAATCGGGCGCGAGCGGCGACGCCTTGAAGCTCTCCCAGTCTTTATGGTGCACAACGTCAAGCTCGTACCAATAGTCCATGCCGCTGCGCTTCAATTTGGAGTCCGTAATGATGAAGCCGAGCGGGTGTATCAGGTGCAGGCGCGCGCCGATTATCGAGCACATTCTGCCGATATTCCCCGTGTTTTGCGGGATTTTCGGGTTGTGCAATATTATATGTACGGGCGGATTCTCGCTTTTCATCGGCGTTTGAAGTTCGACATCGCCCGCCGCGCTTCCTTTTGCGCCTCGCTTTTCTTGATTGCCTCGCGCTTGTCGAAGAGTTTTTTGCCCGTGCAGACCGCTATCAGCACCTTTGCGAGCGACTTTTTGAAATAGATTTTAAGCGGGATAATCGCCGTCCCCCCCGAATCGGTCGCCGACTTCAATTTGAGAATCTCCTTTTTGTGGAGGAGCAGTTTGCGCGGGCGGGTCGGATTGTGGTTGTTGATGTTGCCGAAATCGTATTCGGAAATGTGCGCCTGATAGAGAATTGCCTCGCCGTTGTCTACGCGCACAAAGGCGTCGTTTATCTGGGCGTGCGCGCCGCGCAGGCTCTTGATTTCCGTGCCAGAAAGCGCGATGCCCGCCTCGAAAGTTTCGCCTATGAAAAAGTCGCGACTCGCCTTGCGGTTGCGAATCTCTACTGCCTTTCTTTCCGATTCTTTCTTTGCCATGTTGTCCGAACAAAAAACCGCGCCGCAATTTGCAATGCCGCGCGGATTCAGCCGCAATCAGAATGCCGACGAAGCCTATTCGACGGAATCCGTGCGCGGCGAGAAGAGTTCGTAGCTTATATTGCCCCTGATTATTTCAAGCAGCGCAATATCTTCAAGCTCAAGCTTTTCCAACGAATTAACCGTAGGCTCGCTCCCCGCTTTGAGCTGTTTTACGCGGCGCGATACCACATTGATGAGAATGTTGGGGTCGGGAATGATTTTCTGTGCTTCTTTGATGTAATCGTCTCTCAAAGTACTTCTCCTTGTTTTAATGAAAATGCCGAATTTACCAAATCGGGCTGTCAATGCAACAAAAAAAGAGCCTCCCCCAAAAGGAGAAGGCTCTTCTATTCAAAATGCGCAAATTACGCCTTTTTCGTGTCGTCCTTGAAGAACAGGTAGAAGAACACGAGCAGCGCGCCCGAAATCGCCGCTTCAACCCAGAAAATCGACTGCCAGCTTGTGCTCGCCTGAACGGCGTCGGCGACGATTGCGTTGCTTGTGTAGTGCGAAATCAGCCATGTCGAGAAGAACGTGCCGAAAATCTGCGCGATACCGTAGAAGAAGAAGTACAAGCCCTGCGCCTGAGCCTTGATGTCGTCGGACGCCTTTTTGTCGATGTACATCTGCGCGGCTACGAAGAAGAAGCCGAAGATTATGCCGTGAACTGCAATCGCGCCCCAGTAGAGTCCGCCGACTTCGGGCGCGAACGCGCTCATGACGTAGCGAAGGAACATCGCCAAGATGCCCAAGCCCATCGTGTTCTTGAAGCCTATGCATTTAATGGCGACGGGAATGAGAACCATGAAAAGCAGTTCCGAAACCTGACCCACGTTCAACGTGGGCGTAATGTTCTTTACGCCGAGGCTCGCGAGGAACGAACCGTACATCCAGTAAATTGTGAACGCCACCGTCCAGACGATTACGCAAACCATGAAAATCGCAACGTTGCGGTCTTTGAGCATTGCAAACGCGCGAAGTCCGAGCGCGTCGGCAACGGACATCGGTTCGCCTTTCGCCTTCGGGGGAGTCGCTGGGAGGAAGAGCGCGAAAACCGCCGCAACCGCCGCAACCGCCGCGCCGCATGCGAGCGGAATCGCCGTGCCGTCGATAACTGCGTCGAAAAGGAACTTTGCCCCGAACGCGAAAACCGCCGCGCAAACCCAGCCCAGCGAACCGAACACGCGGATAAGCGGGAACGCTTCCGGCGTGCTGTTTGCCATGGCAATCGACGACGTAAGACCCCATGTGGGCATGTACGCGCACATCGCCAAGCCGAGCAATACGAAAATCATGGTCGGGTTGACCGTAAAATACGCGGCGAGCAGCAAAACCGCCACGAGCGCGTTCAGCACGAACAAAACCTTTTCGCTGTTTGCAACCCTGTCGGCGAACATGCCGACCAGCGGCGAGAAAATCGAGCCGATTGCCATTGTGGACATAATCAGCGCGAACATTATACCTTCGACGTGCATTTTATCGAGATAGCTCGACAGCTGAACCCAGAAGGACGCCACCAGCATGAATTGCAGGAACATCATAATGCTCAATTTAGAGCGGAGTATTAACGACATAATTTTCCTTGTATTGTTTGTTGTTTGGTTGAAATTTTCAAAAACAGCCGGCGGGTATTTGCCGGTTGCGGTTGTGTATTCAAGCCCTTTGCGCGTTTTCCGCAAGCAAAAACGGACGCGCCGAAATCTGCGGTTGCTACGGCAACGGACGAGCTTGGCAAAACGTCGGGCGGCGCGGACGGCGCAATAACTCGATACCGTAGCTCGGCTTAGTGCGAAGCTATTTCGTCAAGCACGCGTATGCCGAGGTATTCCTCGACGACCGTGCCGCGGAAGTCGCGGAACGGCGGCATGTAGGACATTGCGCGGTGCGCGGCGTAGCCTTCGTCGTCGGTGTACTCTTCGAAGAAGTAGAATGTGGCGGGGTTTGTGGCGTCTTGAAGAAGGTCGTAGCGCAGGCATTTTTCTTCAAGCCGCGTTTTTTCCACAACCTCCAACGCGCGTTTCTTAAACTCCTCCGCGGCTTCGGGCTTCACGCGAAGCCCCGCCCAAACTATAATCGTTTTCGGACTCATTGTTTGACTGTGTTGTTGGGGATTTTCCTGAAATCGAGCAGAACGTCCTTGTCGCGCATAAGCCTGAGCTTTTTGCCGTCCGACGAAATCGAGATTCTGTCCGCCTTTTGAAGCGCCTGCATGAATTTATATTCGTACTCGCCGTACGGGCCCATGCGGCGCGTCGAGAACATGTTCGCCGCCCCGAACGAGCCGTTCTGCCCTATTACGAAGCTGCCGCCGAACAGGTTGTTGCCCGACATTCCGCTGACTTTGAGGTCGGGCGCAAAGCGCAGGTAGACGAATTCGTTTTCCGATTTCGGCATTTTGGCTTCGCCCTGCCCCGCCAAAAATACGGGAACCCACGTCGTGTCGGCAAGGTCCGACTTGAACGGCTCGGAGACCGTGCACGCCTCCTCCGCCGCCCTCGCGACCGCCGCCTCGTTCGCCAGCGGCTGCGCCGCGGTCTCCCTCAGCTGCCTAGCAGCCTCCTTCCGTGTTGTCGAATTGCACGCGGTGCACAAAACGACGCCCAATGCGAATATTAAAAATCTTTTCATGATTCCTTCCATTTTCCTGTCCGCATGTTGGCAGGTTTTTTCCCGAATTCCAACACTATTATTCTTCACACGGAGCGAAAAATATACTTCAATGTCGACAGAATCGATTTTTTTATGGACGAAATCACATTCAACAGAAAAACATACAAAGGCTACACTATCCCCACCACAAACGCCTCGCTTCTTGCGATAACCGCCGCAAACGGCATGCTCGCCTGCGGATACGTCAAGGTCGAAACCGCCGACAAACTCGGCGACGCCCTCGCAATCGTCACCGGCGTGAACTCCTACGACGACATGTTCGCAAAAAATGTCGTCGCCGTCTCAAAAGCCGCCCAAGCCAAAGGCGTCGCAGTAGGCATGACAGGCCGCGAAGCCCTCGAACTCCTCTCCTAGGCAGGCTGCAGCCTGCACGGCGTCGGAACTTCGTTCCTTTCTGTGGCAATTCGGCGCGGCTATAACCGCGCCTTTTCCCGTTTAGTCCGTATTGGCTTCGCCAATTACTGGCGTTGGGATTGTCGAACGTTTGCAAGAAATATATATAAAATAGACGCGCGTTGCGCGGATAAACAAAAAGCGGAAATCCGCAAACGCAGATTCTCCGCTTACAAATCAACTAAACTTTTATCCCCAAACACCCTAAAAATCTTCGCGCCGTGCGCTGTAATTTTAGGCGCGTTAGAGTGCCGTTCAGGCGGCGGCTTTCACGCGCTTGCGGGGTGCGTGGCGTACTTTCGTACGCGAGCAGTCCGCAAGTGCGGGGAAACGCCGCATCAACGGTGCTATAACGC